>JAJZEL010000222.1 GCA_021828575.1 Pseudomonadota bacterium | reverse complement strand
GCCCCCTGATTATGAGCCAGTACCACGTTGAACCAGCGGGTGACGCGGTATGGTGCATCCGGGTTGGCCCAGCCCAGAACCCAGTGTTTTGAGGCCTGGTCCAGCAAGGTGACTGCCAGCAGCAGGCCCGGCCATGCGAGCCGGTTAGGCGATGTCACGGGGTTCTCCTGGTCCGGAAAGGTTGCTCGTGCAACGTCCGCAAAGTTCTGGGGCATCCGGGTCATGGCCCACGTCTGCGCGGTAATGCCAGCAGCGTCCGCATTTTCTGTGGGCGCTGGCCGTCACCTGCAGGGACAGGGTAGCCGGACCCGAAGGCCATGGGGAGTCCAGCGTGACCGTCACGGCATCGTTTGGTGCGACATGGAGATTTTCATCCAGCACCAGGGCAGATGAGGTGATGAACACGAAGCGCAGGTCACTGCTCCAATGATGCAGCCAGGACAGGGCGTCACCCCGGGCGTACAGGGTCACTTCACCAGCCAGGGATGAACCCAGCGTGCCGGAAGCGCGTAACTCCTCCAGGCGTTTCTGTACATGACTGCGCAGTTCACGCAGACGCGTCCAGGATTCCAGCACGGGGGCTTCATCCGGTGGTACAGGCAGATCATGCCAGGTGTCGAGGAAGATGGAACGGGCGTTTTCCACCGATGTGCCTTGCAGGGTGGCCCAGGCTTCCTCGCTGGTGAAGGTGAGAATGGGGGCCATGAGTCGTACCAGGCTCTGGGCGATGTGCCAGAGGGCGCTCTGGGCTGAGCGTCGGGCCCGCGAAGCCGGTGCCGTGGTGTAGAGGCGATCTTTCAGGATGTCCAAGTAAAAGCCCCCCAGGTCTTCGGAGCAGAAAGTCTGAAGGCGCTGGGCCACCAGATGGAACTCAAAGCGATCGTAATCTTCCAGGGCCTGGGCCTGAAAGCGCCGGGTCAGGCACAGGGCATAGCGGTCCAGCTCCAGCCATTCCGAAAGGGGCAAAAGATCCATGCGGGGGTCGAAGTCCGCCAGGTTGGCCAGCAGAAAACGCAAGGTATTGCGGATGCGCCGGTAGGCATCCACCACACGCTTGAGGATTTCATCAGACAGGTTCAGTTCACCCGAGTAATCCGTGCTGGCCACCCACAACCGGAGGTTGTCAGCGCCCAGAGTGTCCATGATTTTCTGGGGAATGATCACGTTACCCAGGGATTTGCTCATTTTCCTGCCCTGGCCATCCACCACGAAACCATGTGTCAGCAGGGCACGGTAGGGTGCCCGGCCATCCAGGGCACAACCCGTGAGCAGGGAGGACTGGAACCAGCCCCGGTGCTGATCCGATCCCTCCAGGTAGAGGTCGGCCGGGTATTGCAGTTCGGGGCGCTGACGCAGTACCGAGGCATGGGTGGTGCCCGAGTCGAACCACACGTCCAGCGTATCGTTGAGCTTGCGATATTGCATGGCCTCGCTGCCCAACAGTTCGACTGGGTCGAGACTGAACCAGGCTTCAATGCCGGCTTTCTCGATGCGCTGGGCCACTTGTTCCGCCAGTTCGGCAGTGCGTGGGTGCAGCGCGCCGGTTTCACGATGCAGGAAGAATGGAATGGGTACGCCCCAGGCACGTTGCCGCGAGACGCACCAGTCCGGACGGTTATGGATCATGGCAGACAGCCGGGCCCGTCCCCATTCAGGATAAAAACGGGTGTCGTCCACCGCCTGGCGGGCCTGTTCGCGTAGGGAAGGCTGGTTGGGTTTGTCTCCATCCATGGTGATGAACCACTGGGGCGTTGCCCGGAAAATGATGGGGGACTTGTGACGCCAGCAGTGTGGGTAGCTGTGTTTGAGAAGTGCTTCGGCCAACAGCCGGCCATGGGAGCGCAACAGGTCGATGATGACGGGGTTGGCGGCCCACACGATGAGCCCGCCCACGAAAGGCTGCGCTGTCCGGAACCGGCCGTGGTCATCCACCGGATTGTCCACGGGCAGGTGGTATCGGAGTCCCACGGCATAATCTTCCACGCCATGCGCGGGTGCCGTGTGTACCAGCCCCGTACCGGTATCCACGGTCACGTGGGAACCGGTGATGAGGGGCACGATTCGTTCCATGAAAGGGTGCTCGAACATCAGGCCTTCCAGTTCACGACCCTGCAGGGTACGCAACACGGTCCATTGCGTTTCCCCGTATTGTTCCATCAGGGCAGGCAATGCATCCTTCAGCAGCAGCAGACGACCTCGCGAGGTATTCACCCAGGCGTATTCCAGGTCGGGATGCACGCAAATGGCCTGATTGGCGGGCAGGGTCCAGGGCGTGGTGGTCCAGATCACTGCAAAGGCATCCTCGCTTCCCTCAGGCAGGGCTCCATGGTGCTGGGCAGCCGTCCGGAAAGCCACGTGGATGGCGGGAGACTGGCGGTCTTCATATTCCACTTCGGCTTCTGCCAGGGCGGAACCGCAGTCCAGACACCAGTTCACGGGCTTCTGTCCTTGCACGAGGCCGCCATTGACCCAGATGTCCGTCAGGGCTCGAACAATATCAGCCTCGACTTTTTCATTCATGGTGAGATAGGGGTTCTCCCAGTCACCCATCACGCCGAGACGGATGAAGTCGGCCTTCTGGCGCTCCACTTGCGAGGCCGCAAAGGCACGACACAATTCGCGGAACCGGGCGGGCGGCAATTGCTTGCCATGGACCTTCTCCATCTGATGCTCGATGGGTAGCCCGTGACAGTCCCAACCAGGAACGTAGGGCGCGTCAAAACCGGACAGAGTCTTGCTCTTGAGAATGATGTCCTTGAGGATCTTGTTGACCGCATGCCCGATGTGGATGTCTCCATTGGCGTAGGGGGGGCCATCATGCAGGATGAAGCGTGGGCGGCCCTTGCAATGGTCGCGCAGTTGCCGGTAGCGCTGCTGGCTTTGCCAGTTGGCAATCCACTGGGGTTCCCGTCGCGCCAGGTCGGCGCGCATCGGAAACGGGGTGTCTGGCAGGTTCAGGGTTTTCTTGAAATCGGTCATGAGGGGTTCAACGGCTAAGGGCAAAAAAGGCTCTGGCTTCTGCCACGTCCAGGGCCATTTGCCGGGTCAGGGTGTCAAGGGAATCAAAACGCGCTTCGTCCCGAAGCTTTTTCAGGAAGTTTACCTGAATTCGGGTGCCATACAGGGAAGCATCGAAGTTCAGCAGATGAACTTCCAGAAGGGGTTCGCCCTCCTTTTCAATAGTGGGGCGGGTGCCCAGGCTGGCCACGCCGGGCAGGGGTGCGGGGTCAATACCTTCCACGCTGACCGCAAAAATCCCTGAAAGAGGAAGGTGTTTCTGCCGGGGTCGGAGGTTGGCGGTGGGAAATCCCAGTGATCGTCCCAACTGGCGTCCGGGCACCACCCGACCGCTTATGGCATACCAGCGGCCCAGGAACTGTCTGGCCCTGTCCATGTCGCCGATGGCCAACGCTTCGCGCACGGCACTGCTGGACACGCGTTGTCCGTTTACCAGCAGGGTGGACAGGGAGAAGCATTCGAATCCCCAGCGTTCCCCGGCAGTTCGCAATGTTTGGAAGTCGCCGGCACGACGGGCGCCAAACCGGAAGTCGTCGCCCACCAGCAACCAGCGCACATTCAACTGGCGAACCAGGATGCGTTCAACGAAGTCGTCAGGCGGCAGGGAGGCCAGAGCCCGGTTGAAACGCAGGACAACCACCTCATCCAGGGCGGCGGCGCGCAGCAGTTCAAGTTTTTCCCTCAAGGGAACCAATCGGGCGGGGGCTTCGTCGGGGGTAAAGAACTCTTTGGGGTGAGGTTCAAAAGTCACGAGACCCGTGGGCAATGACTGGGTGTGCGCGGCTTCGCGCAACGCGTGCAACATGGCCTGGTGTCCCAGATGGACGCCATCGAAATTCCCTATGGTCAGGGCCAGGGGGCCGATGGGGTGTTTCGGACACCCCAGATGGATGCGCATGACGCGGATAAAAAATGGACATTCTATAGCAGCTGGCTGGCGATGCCCAAGAGCATCAACACCAGAAGCGGGCGGGCAGTTCGTTCGGAAAGTCGGGCGTTCAGGCGGGCACCCATCCAGATGCCAGGTAGAGATCCTGCGAGCAGGTTGACGAGCAACAACGGGTCCACATGTCCTCGCCATCCATGTCCGATACCTGCCACCAGAGTCAGTGGCACAGCATGCGCGATTTCCGTACCCACCATGCGCGAGAGCGCCATGCCCGGAAAGAGGGTCATCAGGGCGGCCGTTCCCACGGCCCCGGCTCCCACGGAAGACAAGGTGGCCATGACACCCACGAAAGCCCCCACCAGACAGGTCCAGTACCCGGTTGCCCCTGCCAGAAAGGAGGGGGGGCTGACAGGTGTGCCGACTGGAGGGCGACGTCGGAACAACAGGGCCATGGCAGTCAGGAAAAGCGCAAATCCCAGTATCCGGCAGATCAGCTGGTCAGTGCGGGTGTCATCATGTCCTTGAGGCCAGAGCAGCAGCGTTGCCAAGCTGGCTGGCAGGCTGCCCAGCAGCAGGTTCCGTGTCACGGCCCAGTTCACCTGTCCGCGACGATGGTAAGCCCAGACTCCTCCCGCTTTGGTCAGGGCAGCATAGAGCAGGTCGGTGCCTACGGCAATGGGAGGGGGGACGTGAAACGCCATGATGAGCAGTGGGGTCATGAGCGATCCGCCGCCCACTCCGGTCAGCCCTACAAGAAACCCCCCCAACAGCCCCGATGCTGCAAACCACAAGTCCATGATCGTTGCACCCCAGCGCGGATGGCTATTCAAGGGAGTCATTTAACCTTGACTGTATAGATAAATAAAGTAATATGAAGTTTTCTCCATGTAACTTACTGTTATAAAGGAGTTGCCCCCTCCATGAAACTTCAGCAGCTACGCTATTTGGTGGAAGTGTTCCAGGCTGGCCTCAATGTGTCCCAGGCCGCAGAAAACCTGCACACCTCGCAACCCGGGGTGAGCAAGCAGATTCGTCTGCTGGAAGAAGAACTGGGTGTGGATGTTTTTGTCCGCAATGGCAAACGAGTGGTGGGTGTTACGGAACCCGGCCAGATCATTCTGGAAATGGCAGCTCGCGTGCTGCTCGAAGCCCGCAACCTGAAGGAAGCCGGGCGTGAATTCAGCAGTCACGACACGGGCACCCTGACGCTGGCCACCACCCACACCCAGGCGCGCTACATGTTGCCTGACGTGATCAGGCGATTTTCCACGCAATATCCACAGGTGCGCCTGAGTTTGCATCAGGGCAATCCAGTGCATGTGGCCGAGGAAGTGGTGGCAGGGCGAGCTGACATGGCCATTGCCACGGAGGGCCTGGACCAGTTTTCCGATCTGTGCGTATTGCCCTGCTACCAATGGAATCGCGTGCTGGTGGTGCCGCCCGGTCACCCCTTGTCGGGCGTGTCATCGTTGACGCTGAAGCACCTGGCTGACTACCCGCTCATTACTTACGACTTTGCCTTCACGGGCCGTTCGCGCATCAACCAGGCCTTTGAGGACAAAGGGTTGGTGCCCAATGTGGTACTCACGGCCCTGGACTCGGATGTGATCAAGACGTACGTGGAGCTGGGCATGGGCGTGGGACTCATTGCTTCCATGGCCTACGATGAGCGGCGCGATCCTGGATTGCGTGCTCTGGATGTGAGCCACCTGTTTGAAAACAGTACTACCCGCATTGGTATTCGCAAAGGCACGTTCCTTCGGCAGTACCAGTACGATTTCATTGCCCTGTTTGCTCCCCATCTGACGCGTGACGTGGTGGAACAGGCCATGCAGGGGGGGGAAGAGGAAGGCTAGCCAGGAGAACCGGCGATTTTACAACCGGCCTTTCCTTGAAAAATCACCCGGGCGGAAACCCAGCAGGAAAAGCACGCTGAAATAGGCTGTCGCTGCACCGCCCAGCAGCATGACCAACCGGAAGATGCGGGCTGTTTCCGTGGCCTGGAACCACTCCTGGTCATGTCCGCCCAGACCCCACAGAAGCCCGCCCATGACCGCTAGTGCCACCATGAGCTTCCATATGAACAGCCCCCAGCCCGGCTGTGGGTGAAACAGGTTCTGTCGCCTCAGGCCACGAAACAGCAACAGGGCATTGAAACAGGCACCCAGGCTGGTGGCCAGCGCCAGGCCCGCATGATGCAGGGGGCCGATGAAAAGCAGGTTCATGCCCTGCGTGCAGGCAAGGACAAAAATGGCAATCTTGACGGGTGTCCTGATGTTCTGTCGGGCATAAAAACCGGGCGCCAGAATCTTGATGCCCACGAGCCCTGTCAGGCCAATGCTGTAAGCCAGCAGGGCGTTGCGCACCATGAGTACATCCGTTGCGTGGAAGGCCCCCCTCAGGAACAGGGTGGTGGCAAGTGGCACGCCGGCCAGCGCGAGGGCCAGAGCGGCAGGCAGAGTCAACATGAGGGTCAGCCGCAGGCCCCAGTCCAGCAGTGCCGAGTAATGTTCCTCTTCACCGGCGGCATGGTGTCGCACAAGGCTGGGCAGCAGGATGGTGCCTAGCGCAGCCCCCAGCAGGGCGGTGGGGAATTCCATCAGTCGGTCGGCATAAAACAACCAGGAAATGCTGCCCGTGGGCAGGAAAGAAGAAAACAATGTGCTGAGCAACTGACTGATCTGGCCTACGGAAACACCCACTACGGCTGGTCCCATGAGCTTGAGTACGCGATTCACCCCGGGTTCGCGGAAGTTCCAGCGCCAACGCGGCAACATGTGGATGCGCCGCAGGAACGGGACCTGGAAAAGCAGTTGGAGAATGCCACCGGCAAAGGCGCCCCAGGCCAGTGCTTCGATGGGGTGCGTGAATCGGGGAGCCATGACCAGCGCGAAGAAAATGAAGGACAGGTTCAACAGCACGGGGGTGATGGCTGGTACCCAGAACAGGTTCCATGTATTGAGGATGCCTGCCGAGAGGGACACCAGCGAAATGAACAGGATGTAGGGAAAGGTGATGCGCAGCAGTCCCACGGTGGTATGGAATTTTTCCGGGTCATCGTGAAATCCCGGAGCGGTCAACCAGACCACCTGCGGAGCGAAGACCACGCCCAGCAGGGTGGTCACCAACAGGGCCAGGGTCAGGGTCGTGGCCACGTGGTCTGCCAGCCGATGCGCGGCCTCCTCGCCTTCCCGGGTCCGGATGGATGCCAGCAGGGGCACGAAGGCCTGGGAGAAGGCCCCTTCGGCAAACAGGCGGCGCAACAGGTTGGGAATGCGGAAAGCCACAAAGAAGGCGTCCGTCACAGTCCCTGCCCCAAAAGCGTGGGCCACCACCACGTCCCGCAGAAAGCCGAAAACGCGCGCCAGCAACGTCATGCTGCTGGTTTGGACCAGAGCCTTGAGAAGATTCATGCGCCGGAGGGTATCACGGATTGCCTTCTCTTCCTCAAGTTGTCCCTTCTGGTGGAAGGTGTGAGTTAAAGCAGGTGCAGTGACATGCAATGACTGGACACCGTTATATAATTAATTATATAAATAAGGCTGTCCAACTACTCCCGGAGATGCTCGTGACCCTCTTTCGTACGTTCTTGATTTCATCTGGCAAACTGTTCGGCATGTCCATGCTGATGACAGCCGGGCAGGCCATGGCGGACGAGGGCTGGTTTGCCACTGTGGACAAGACTCAGGAAGAACAGCCGCACTGGATGACGCCGTTGATCACGGTCACGCCCCGGCTCGAAGAGGAATACCGCTATGACCAAGTGGTGCAGAACAAGCCGGGCGGGGTTACCTACACGAATAATGGAGGGGGCAAAGGGCTGGAACTGATCCCTTCCGAGCATGTGGAAGTCATCCTGGGTGAGCCTGGGTATATCAACAATCAGACTCCGAATGGCACCACGTCAGGCTGGGCCGATGAGTCCCTGCTGGTGAAATACCGGTTTCTGGCTGGTAACGAGGAACATGGAAACTACATTGTCACGGGTTTTCTGGGGGTCAGTACGCCCACGGGATCGCCGGGATTCACCCAAAGCTATACGGTGACCACGCCCACGCTGGCGGTCGGAAAAGGTTGGGGAACGCGGGACGCGGGGGTTGACGTGCAAAGCACGCTGAGTGAAAGCTTTGCATCGGGCAACGAAGCCGTGCTGGGTACCCCCGTGAACTGGAACACGGCCCTGCAAGGCCATTTTTCCTTTCTGTGGCCGGAAATCGAGGCCAGCTACACGCATTGGCGAGGCGGGCAGTTCAACGGCAAGGACCAGTTGATCATGACGTATGGTCTCATTCTTGGTCGCTTTCCCTTGGTGGGACGGACCCGATTGATCGTGGGTGCGGGCTACCAGACGTCCAACATGAGCGGGTTCAGCACGTTCACCAATGGTTATGTGGTAACGGGGCGTGTGGCGTTCTAGGGGTTTGGTTCAGGGCCGGGCCAGGATGACTGCGGAACCGGGAAAAATGGCACAAGCCTGGGCGCCGCGCTTCAGTCCAAGTTTTTTCAGGGTGTCGCTGGTGAGTACGGCCGTCACGGTTTTACCGAAAGCCAATTGCAGGGTTATCTCCGCGTAGATGCTGCCTTTGCGCAGGGAAGCCACCGTACCGCACAGCAGGTTTTCGGCGCTGAAAGTGGCCGGACCAGAAGACAGGATCACCGACGAAGACTTGATCAGGGCATAGACCTCCGAGCCATGACGCAACTCCAGGTTTGATACGCTTTCCACGGTGATGACGGAAACAATCACATTCTCTTCATCGAGACGTATTCGCAACTCGGCGTTGACGGCGTCCAGCGTGATTTTTTCGACCCGTCCCGCAAACTGGTTGCGGGCACTGGTCCTCATGGAAAAGCGGCTGGTCAGGGACTGGAGGTCGTCGAGATCCATGTGATTCATGGTAAGCCCATCCAGAATGCTTTGCAGTCGCTTTTCCCCTTCCTGAAACATCTGCAAGGTGGCCCGGCCCTGTGCGGTCAGCGTGGAGCCGCCTCCTTGCCTGCCGCCAGTGGCACGCAGCACGAGTGGCTTGTCTGAAAGGTTGTTCAGCGCGTCCACCGTGTCCCAGGCCGTTTTGTAACTCAGGCCCACGGCCCGGGCTGCCGCTGAAATGGACCCATGGATGCCAATGGCCTCCAGCAGGGCCACGCGCTGGCGGGCAAGAAATGACTGTCCGTCCATTTCCAGGAGGAGGCGGGCCTTGAGTTTTGTCGGATGCATGATGATCATTGATTTTTGTGGCGCAATGCCCTAGAATACCCGTTTTTATCTCATTGCCTCTCACTCAAGAGGCCAAGAAACAGGAGTCACCACTCTCATGGCCAATTCCGCCCAAGCTGAAAAGCGAGCCCGGCAAGCCGAAGCCCAACGTGCCCATAACATGTCCCTGCGGTCCACCTTGCGTACGGCTGTCAAGAAAGTGCGCAAGGCAGTTGTGGCGGGAGACAAGACCGCTGCCCAGGCGGTTTTCCAGTCTTCCGTTGGCATCATCGATCGCATTGCTGACAAGAAAATCATCCACAAAAATTCGGCTGCTCGTACCAAGAGCCGATTGTCCGCGGCGATCAAGGCCATGGCCTAATTCACGTCCACCAGTAGCGACACGGAATCAGGCGGCGGCGATAGCAATATCGTCGCCGATTTTATTTACGGCAGAAGAACAGATACTTTAGGGATGTCGATGAACCACTTGATGAGTACTTACGCACGGTTGCCGGTGGCTTTCGTACGCGGAGAAGGAGCGTGGTTGTGGGACGAGGCAGGTCGCCGGTATCTGGATGCCTTGGCTGGCATCGCAGTCAACGGGGTTGGCCATGCTCATCCGGGGATCGTGAAGGCCATTACGGAAAACGCTTCCTTAATTCATACATCCAACATTTATCGCGTCATTCACCAGGAACAGCTGGCAGCCAAGTTGTGTGCCTTGTCGGGAATGGACGAGATCTTTTTCTGTAATTCCGGTTCCGAAGCCAACGAGACTGCCATCAAGCTGGCCCGGCTGTATGGGCACCAGCGTGGTATCGAAGTACCCACCATCATCGTCATGGAGCGAGCCTGGCATGGACGCACCATTGCCACTCTTTCGGCCACAGGCAACCGCAAGGCTCAGGCCGGTTTTGAGCCGCTGGTGACTGGGTTCGTGCGTGTTCCCTACAATGATATCCAGGCTGTCAGAGCGGTGGCCGAACATAATCGCAACGTGGTGGCTGTCCTGCTGGAGCCCATCCAAGGCGAAGGCGGCGTCAATGTGGCCGACATGCAGTATCAGCGCGAACTGCACGCTTTTTGCCACGAACAGGGTTGGCTGTACATGCTGGATGAGGTGCAGACAGGCATTGGTCGTACCGGCACACTGTTTGCCTTCCAGCATGCAGGTGTCCAGCCTGATGTCATGGCTTTGGCCAAGGGACTGGGTTCGGGTGTACCCATCGGGGCCTGCCTGGCCCGGGGTTCCGCTGCTGGCGTGTTCAAACCTGGCAATCACGGTACCACCTTTGGTGGCGGCCCATTGGTCTGTGCTGCTGCGCAGGCCACCCTGGACATCATGGATGCCGAAGGTCTGCTGGAAAACGCTGCACGCCAGGGAGCGCGCCTGAAAGAAGCCTTGTTGGCAGGTTTGCAGAATGTTCCTGGCGTGGTGGAAGTGCGTGGTCAGGGGCTCATGCTGGGCATTGAGCTTGACCGGCCCTGTGGTGAAATCGTGACCCGCGCCTTGGCCCAGGGGCTTCTGGTGAACGTCACTTCAGAAAAAGTGGTCCGGTTGCTGCCCCCCCTGATCTTGACTGGCGAACAGACCGATCAGATTGTCGGGATTCTGGCCCCGTTGATCAGGGATTTTCTTGGGTTTAGGCAATGAAGCATTTTCTTCAGCTCAGGGATTTCACCCGCGACGAGTTTGAATACCTGTTCGACCGCACGAAACATATCAAGGCGCTCTTCAAGTCTTACACCATCTATCACCCCCTGCGGGACCGCATGCTGGCCATGGTGTTTGAAAAGCAGAGCACGCGAACACGGGTTTCCTTCGAAGCCGGCATTCATCAGCTTGGGGGTTCATCCATCAACCTCACCACTGGCGAAACCCAGCTGGGCCGAGGCGAACCCATCGAGGATGTGGCCCGTGTGATTTCCCGCATGGTGGATCTGGTGATGATCCGCACCTACGACCAGTCCATCATTGAGCGCTTTGCCGAATATTCCCGCGTCCCGGTCATCAACGGACTGACCAACCAGTATCATCCCTGCCAGATACTGGCGGATGTGTTCACCTTCATTGAGCATCGAGGTGACATTTCGGGCAGGACCGTGGCCTGGATCGGTGACGGCAACAACATGTGCAACACCTGGCTGCAGGCAGCAGCCATTTTTGGCTTTAGTCTGCATGTGGCTTCGCCAGAAGGCTATGCCCTGGATAACCGGCTGGCCTCCAGCAGGGAACTGGCCTGTCTGAGCGTGTTTGATGATCCCATGGCAGCCGTGCGCGGCGCCGACCTGGTCACCACGGACGTATGGACCAGCATGGGTTATGAGGCAGAAAAGGAAGAACGGCAAAAGGATTTCGCCGACTATCAAGTGGATGCAGACATGATGGCCGTGGCCCGGCCTGAAGCCCTCTTCATGCACTGTTTGCCAGCCCATCGCGGCGAGGAAGTCTCCGAGGAAGTGCTGGAAGGCCCGCAAAGTGTTGTCTGGGATGAGGCCGAAAACCGCTTGCATGCCCAGAAGGCGTTGATGGAATATTTGGTTCTCGGGCGCGTGTAGCGCCCTCTTAAATCTGAAAATGGAACAGGCAATGAGCGATATCGGGAAAGTGGTGCTGGCGTACTCGGGTGGACTGGACACTTCGGTCATACTGAAGTGGCTTCAGGACACCTATCGTTGTGAGGTGGTGACTTTCACAGCGGACATCGGGCAGGGCGAGGAGCTGGAGCCTGCCCGCCGCAAGGCTGAGCAGTTTGGCATCAAACAGATCTATATTGACGATCTGCGCGAGGAGTTTGTCCGGGATTTCGTATTTCCCATGTTTCGCGCCAATGCTGTTTACGAAGGCGAATACCTGCTGGGCACGAGCATTGCCCGCCCGCTCATTGCCAAGAGGCAGATTGAAATTGCTCGCGAAACCGGTGCAGACGCCGTGTCCCACGGAGCCACGGGAAAAGGCAATGATCAGGTGCGTTTCGAGTTGGGTTACTATGCGCTGGAACCCGGCATCAAGGTGATTGCCCCTTGGCGCGAATGGGATCTGACATCGCGCGAGCGTTTGCTGGCCTATGCGGAAAAACATGGCA
>JAJZEL010000204.1 GCA_021828575.1 Pseudomonadota bacterium | reverse complement strand
ATACGAAACTGCGAACGGGACGACGGTCGAAGGTCAACTGATCAACCCGCTGGTGGGCGAGCTGGGCTGGGCCTGATACATTTTTTTGGGCATGCGTCCCGCCAGAAAAGCTTCGCGTCCTGCCTGCACGGCTTTTTTCATGGCTGATGCCATGAGAACGGGATTTCTGGCCTGTGCGATGGCGGTGTTCATCAGTACGCCTGCACAGCCCAGTTCCATGGCAATGGCCGCATCTGAAGCAGTGCCCACACCTGCATCCACGATGACGGGTACACGGGCATTTTCGATGATGATGCCCAGATTCCACGGATTGAGGATGCCCATTCCTGAACCTATGAGGGAAGCCAGCGGCATGACGGCCACGCATCCCAGTTCTTCCAGCTGTTTGGCCTGGATGGGATCGTCACTGCAATACGCCATGACCTCGAAACCTTCCTGTACCAGTGTTTTTGCTGCCACCAGGGTTTCCGGCATGTGGGGGAAAAGGGTATGGGGGTCGCCCAGCACTTCCAGTTTCACCAGAGTATGGCCGTCCAGCAGTTCACGGGCCAGACGCAAGGTGCGTATGGCGTCTTCCGCGTTGTAGCAACCGGCGGTATTGGGCAGCAGGGTATAGCGGTCGACAGGGAGTACATCCAGCAAGCTGGGTTCCCCCGGGTTCTGTCCTATGTTGGTACGCCGGATGGCTACCGTGATGATCTCGGCTCCACTGGCTTCCACCGCCAGACGTGTTTGTTCGAGGTCGGCGTACTTGCCCGTACCCACCAGTAGACGGGAATGAAGGGTACGCTTGCCAAGGATAAGGGGGTCTGTCACAAGGTTACTCATCGTTCGTCAACCACCGCCAACCGCCACCACGATTTCAAGGCAATCGCCTTCCTCAAGATGGCAGTTGCCATAGTGACTGCGGGGAATGATGGCACCATTGCGCTCCACGGCGATGCGCCGCTGGCTCAGGACCAGCCGGTCAAGCACTTGGGAAACCGTGGGGGGCGCTTCGAATGCATGCGCCTGTCCATTGACGAAAAGTTGCACAGGAATATTGTGAAGAAGTGTCCAGGTCAGGATTTTACCACTTCACTGGAGTGCCTGAAAAATTCCCCGCTCCGGGGAGCGGGGAGTGTGCTACAGAAAGATGACGGAGGATCAGAAACCGTAACGCAAGCTGACGTTGACGCCTTCCGTGGTGGGGTTTACGTCGCCGCTCCCCGGATTGAAACTGTTGAAGTTCATGTACTGCCACTCAAGGCGCAAGGCCATGTTGCGTGTAATGGAATGATCTACACCCAATCCCAGGACAGCGCCCTGGTAAGTATGGGAATAGGCACCATCGCCATTGGCCTGCGTCCAGCCCACCCGCACGTAACCTTCCGTGCTGTCGGTGAAGTTGTAGCCAGGCAGGACAGACACCTGCCAGTCGTTCTTCAGTTTGGAAGTGCCTGAGGGTTCGTTGATTTCACCCACGTTGCTGTTGTAGGACAGTTCGGCTGCCAGCGCTTCCTGACCAAAATTCCACTGGTATCCGCCAAAAACACCCACGCTGGCCTGCGGATTCTGGTCGCTGTAGTTGTAGCCGTTCTGGTTGATGTTGGCGTTATACGCACCCAACCCGAAACCCACATACGGACCGGCTGCCGTGCTGGCAAAAGCGCTGGTGACAGCAGTGGTCGAAAGAGCCAGTGCGATGGCCGTGAACTTGAGGTTCTTCATTTGTTGTTCTCCGTGTCTATAAAACTAAAGGGCGCTGCTATGACTGCGACGCTAATGTAATAGTTCCGTCACGAAGAAATTCTCATCAGGCGTTTCGCTGTGTTTCAAGATGTACGTGTTTCGGGATGTAATGGTTCGACAGTGTTAGAATGCCTGGCGTCGCGGGTGTAGCTCAATGGCAGAGCAGAAGCTTCCCAAGCTTACGACGAGGGTTCGATTCCCTTCACCCGCTCCAGTCTTTCAGGATATGCATGAGCGAATTTGCTTCACTGATCACTGACTGGCAGTTGCATCACGGTCGCCACCAGTTACCCTGGCAGGGCACGCGCGACCCCTACCGCATCTGGGTTTCCGAAATCATGCTGCAGCAGACCCAGGTGATTACCGTCCTGAATTATTATCCGCGTTTCATGAAGCGGTTTCCTACCGTGCAGGCACTGGCTTCGGCAGAAGAGGCTGACGTATTGGCCCTCTGGTCTGGTCTTGGCTACTATAGCCGGGCTCGCCATTTGCATCGGGCCGCCCGTCAGGTGGCCGGGGCCGGATTTCCGCTTACCCTGGCAGGCTGGCAGGCCTTGCCAGGCGTGGGCCGCTCCACAGCCGCCGCCATCCTGGTATTCGCGTATGGGGATCGTCATCCCATCCTGGACGGAAACGTGAAGCGCGTTCTGGCAAGGGTTTTTGCATGCGAAGGCTTTCCGGGCGCGCCTGATGTGGAGCGTGAGCTCTGGGCTCTGGCAGAGGGTCTGTTGCCTGAAAATCGCGTGGAATCCTATATTCAGGGTTTGATGGACATGGGCGCCACCGTATGCACACGTCACCGGCCTCGATGTCCGGTCTGTCCCGTGCAGTTCCAGTGCCGTGCCTTTGCCATGGATGCCGTCGGACGCTATCCCGTGGCTCGTCCGGCCCGCCCTGTCAAGGAGCGTACCTTTCGCATGCTCCTGTTGCGCCATGCAGGTCGCCTGTTCATGGAGCGCCGCAAGTCCGGGGGAATTTGGGGGGGGTTATGGAGTTTTCCCGAAATGGAGATGGAAGGGTCGCCTGAACATTTCGTGCGTGAACAGTGGGGGCTGGAAGGGGTCGTGAGCAAACGGCATCCTCCCGTGCAGCATGTCCTGACGCACCGGCGTTTTGTGATTCATGCCGTGGAAATGGATGTTGGAATGGAAGGCGGTGGTTCCAGTCAGTGGCACCGACCAGGGGATGCGCTGAAGCTTGCCTTGCCTGTGCCGGTGCGTCGTCTGGTGGAACACCTCTCAGACAGAGGCGATTGAAGTGGCTGATGTGACCTCCCTCCTGATTCAGGCAGTGGATTTTCACCAAAAGGGTCAGGTGGTGGAAGCGGAAATCGGGTATCGGCAGGTGCTGGAAACAGACCCCCATCAACCGGATGCCCACCACAATCTGGGTATCCTGTTGTCCCGGACTGGCAAGGCCGAAGAGGCCCTGGGGCATACCAGGCGTGCCATGGAATCCCGTCCGGACCAGGGGCAGTACTGGCTGACCCATATTGAAGCCCTGATACTGGCGGGTTTTAATCAGGAGTCGCAACAGTGGTTGACGCAGGGGCGCTCTCGCGGACTTGCGGGATCTGGCGTGGATGAACTGGAAGGGCGTCTGCAACAGGTGCTGGCCAATGGCGGGAAGCCTCGACCCCCGGTGCAGGTCGTACCCGACAGACACCGACAGAAGCTGGTGCAGGCTTTCCAGAAAAATCGTCTGGCAGAAATGAAATCCCTGGCACGCATCATGATCAGTGAATATCCGCGGGCCGCATTGGGCTGGCAGGCGCTGGGCACAGCAACCCGAGGTGTGGGTGCCCTTCACGAGGCATTGCCCGCCTTCCAGACATGGGTTTTGTTGTCGCCAGAAGATCCTGAGGCGCATAACAATCTGGCCATCGTGCTGTGGGAGCTGGGCCGACTGGACGAGGCCGAAACCAGTTGTCGGGCAGCGCTGGCTCTGCGCCCAAAATTTGGCGAAGCCTTCATCAATCTCGGCAATGTGCTCAATAGCCGAGGCGTCCTTGTGCAAGCAGAAGAAGCCTACCGGCAGGCGCTGGCATACAAGCCTGGCCACACGGATGCCTTGTGCAACCTGGCCAACGTGCTCGTGGCCCAGGGAAAATCTGCAGAAGCAGAAACCCTGTATCGTCGGGTCATTGCCGCACAACCGCGACATCGCGAAGCCTGCAACAATTTAGCCAATGCCCTGCGTAACCTGGGCCGATTTGCAGAAGCAGAAAAAAACTACCGTCGGGCTCTGGAGATCAAACCGGCAGATCCGCTGCTTTTCGTGAACCTGGGTGTGGTGCTGGAAGACCAGCACAAAAACAGGGAAGCCATGGGCTGTTACGACAAGGCACTGGCACTCAATCCGGCGCAGATCGAAGCCCTTTACAACAAGGGCCGGCTGCTGGAGGGGGAAAAGCATCTGAAAGAAGCGGAAGCCTGTTATCAACGTGTGCTGGCGCTCAGACAGGATCACGTGGAAACCCATAACAATCTCGGTAACCTTTACAAGGCCGGGTGGCGTTTGAAGGATGCGGAGGACAGTTATCGTCGTGCACTTGCGCTTTGTCCCGACCACGCGCAAGCCCACTCCAATCTGGCCGTACTGTTGCGTGACACCGGATCGCAGGAAGAGGCCTTGCGGCATGCGCAGCATGCGGTTCGGTTATCGCCTGACAATGCGGACAACCATCATAATCTGGCTCTGATCTACCGTGACCTGAGTCGCCTGACCGAGGCCATGGCCTCGGTCAGGGCATGCCTGGAACTCGAACCGGATCATGTGTCTGCCTACGTGATTCAGGGCACCCTTTATCGGGAAATGGGTTATCGCAAGGAGTCATGGGCAGCCTGTTCGCGGGCGCTTGCCTTACAGCCTGGCGCTCAGGAAGCCGCCAGCAATCTGCTATTCCTCATGAACTGCATGCCGGGCTACACAGGCGAGCAGATGTGTCAGGAAGCCGTGTCCCTCATGCGGCAGAGACGTTCCAGGGTGACTGCACCATTCACGGAATGGAACACGGTTTCCGGTTCCGGGCCCTTGCGGGTGGGTTTGGTGTCAGGCGACCTGCGCCAGCATCCCGTGGGTTATTTCATGAAAGGCATATTGCCGTATCTGGCGACGGACCACATTGAACTGATCGCATATCACACAATGTCCGGGCAGGATGACCTGTCCCGGTTCATCCAGCCTTATTTCAGCCAGTGGGTTCCCCTGCATGAACTGGATGATGAACAGGCTGCGCGGAGGATTCACCAGGATGCTCCTCACGTGCTGGTGGATTTGTCGGGTCATACGGCTTATGGCAGGCTGGGCGTGTTTGCATGGAGGCCTGCACCCATTCAGGTCACCTGGCTGGGTTACTTCGCCACCACAGGATTGCCGGAAATCGATTATGTTCTGGTGGATCCCGTCAGCGTGCCTGTGGGGCAGGAAGGCCAGTTTGTTGAAAAACCCTGGTATCTGCCTGAAACGAGATTCTGTTTTTCACCGCCGGAGGATGCGCCGGCGGTGAGTCCGTTGCCTGCCATGAATCGGGGACGGGTGACTTTCGGGTGCTTCCAGAATCTGGCAAAAGTGGGAGAGGAAGTCATGGTGCTGTGGCAGCGGATCCTGAATGGGCTACCAGAGGCCCATTTGCGCTGGCAATGCCACCAGTTCAAGGATCAGGCCGTTATGGATGAAGTGGCCCGGCGTCTGCAGGCGCTGGGCATCGCGCATGAGCAGGTGACCTTGCTGGCGGCCACGGGCCGGCGTGAATATCTGCAGGGGCACGAAGAAGTGGATCTGATTCTGGACTCCTTTCCCTTTACCGGGGGCACCACTACCTGTGAAGCCTTGTGGATGGGTGTTCCTACGCTGACGCTGACCGGTCCTACCCTGATTGCCTGCCAAGGGGCCAGCATCATGGCTGCCGCCGGATTGCCGGGTTGGGTGGTGAACACGTCGGAAGCGTATGTGCAACGAGCCCGGGCCCTGGTGGAGCAACCCGCCGAACGCCATCGGTTGGCGCAGCTGCGTGCCGGGTTGCGGGCGCAAGTGGGCGCGTCACCACTGTTTGACGGCCAGCGATTTGCCCGTCATTGGGCCATTGCGCTCCGGGCCATGTGGGCTCAATTCGAGGGAGCGACCAGTTCCCGGTGAATGACGCGCACCATCTGGATACCTGACAAGGCTCTGGCAAGGCGTTCCACCAGATAGACGGAACGATGCTGTCCACCGGTGCAGCCGATGGCAATGGTCAGTGCGGTCCTGTTGTCCTTGATGAAACTGGGAACCCAGCGTTCCACAAAATCGCGGATGTCTTCGAACAAGCGTTCCGTGTCGGGAATGTTTTCCAGGAACTGGGCTATTTCGGGATCACGGCCCGTGAGGGGACGCAAGGCAGGGTCGTAAAACGGATTGGGCAGACAACGGACGTCGAACACGAAATCGGCATCCAGCGGCAGCCCGTGCTTGAACCCAAAGGATTCCAGGAACAGGGTGAGATGCGACGGGTCCGTCTGGACAAAATCCCGGACCCAACCGCCCAGGGTGTGGGGCTTGATGCCCGTGGTGTCCAGCCGTCGGGCCATGGCCGCCGCTCCTTCCAGCAACAGTCTTTCAATGCGGATGCACTCGGCGATGGAGCGGTGGCCTTCTGCCAACGGGTGGGGTCGACGGGTTTCGGAAAAGCGCCGAAGGATTTCCTGGTTGCCCGCATCCAGAAACAGCAGCCGCACATCCAGCCCCTGATTTTTTAGGTCGGACAGGAGGCGCGGCAGCTCAGCAATGCTTTCACCTGCCCGGGCGTCCAGCGTGAGCGCAATCCGTTTTTCACCCCGTTCCACCAGACCTTGCAGCACCGGCATCAGGGAGGGCAGCGGCAGGTTGTCCATGGCAAAGTATCCTGAATCTTCCAGGGCACGCAATGCCACGGTTTTCCCTGAACCTGACAGACCACTGATCAGCACGATTCTGGCAGAAAGATCATTCATGGGCAGAGTCCGATTGGGTTGCCAGGAATTCGGCCTGGCGCTTGATGAATTGTTCCGTGCTGTCAATGCCCCGTTCGTGAAGAATGAAGTTACGGGTGGCTGCTTCCACCAGCACGGCCAGGTTGCGACCCACGGCTACGGGAAGCACGATGCGTGGGAGTTTTATGCCAAGGATGGTCTGGGTCTGGTGCGTGTGGGGAAGTCGGTCAAGCTGGGAGAGATCGCCATTGGGTGGACGCTCCAGATGAATGATCAGTTTCAGGTTTTTGCGGGGTCGTACTGCGGTTTCCCCGAACACCGAGCGGATATTGATCAGGCCCAGACCACGCACTTCAATGAAATCCCTGAGCAGGGGCGGGCAACGGCCTTGCAGAGTTTCAGGCCCGATGCGATAAAGCTCCACCGCATCATCAGCCACCAGGCCATGGCCACGGGAAATCAGTTCAAGCGCCAGTTCGCTTTTTCCGACAGCGGCATCGCCCGTGATCAGCACACCTACTTCCAGGATGACCAGAAAGACGCCGTGCACGGTGGTTTCTTCGGCCAGTTCCTGGCTGAGCCAGTGTCGTAGCAGGTTGATGACCGTGGAACTGGTGGCTGGCGAGCCAATGACGGCTATTCCGCGGGATTCGGCCGCTTCCTGAAGAATGGCAGGCAGAGGACAGTTTTCGGTGATCAGAATGGCTGCAAGGTCTTCGGAAAACACGTTGTCCAGGTTACGGTGCAGCGTACTCTCGTCCATTTGGGCCAGGTGCAGGCTTTCCATTTGGCCCAGTACCTGAAAACGATGCGGGTGCGTCAGGTTGAGGTGAGCAATCAGGCCGGAGCGGGGATCGGACAGGCTGCCTACGGGAACTTTTCGTGCGGCTCCCGCCCGGCCAGCTACCCAGTTTAGCTGAAGCTTGTCCTGGTTCTCGTCAAAGAGTCGTTGAACGCTGACGTCGGGCATGACTGGGACCGTTTTGGATGAGTTGCCAGGCTTCTTCGGAATCGGAAACGGTCAGGAGCGCCTGGCGGAGGGAGACGTCACTGAACATTTCCGCGATTTCTCCCAGCAGTTTCAAGTGCTGTTCGTTGGCATGTTCCGGTACCAGGAGTGCACAGGCCATTCTGACCCCCTGGTTGTCAGGAGCTTCAAAGGGAATGGGGTCATGCAGTCGAACGAAACAGCACAGCGTTGTTTTCAGGCCTTTCATCCGGCCATGGGGGAGGGCAAACCCCAGCCCCAGGCCGGTGGACCCCAGTTTCTCACGCTGGAACAGCGCATCGAATACCTGGCTTCTGGAAACCGGATGGTGGTTTTCAAAGAGCAGCCCGATCTGTTCGAACAGACGTTTTTTGCTCGTGACCTCCAGATCCAGAAGCACGTGGCTGGGAAGCAGCAATTCCTGAAAGGAGGACAGGGGCATGCCAGTGCTTCTTACGGATTGGACAGATGTTTGAGCGGCTGGCCATTGCGCTGATCATGCCGCTTTTCTTTCAGGCGGATGATCTGACGATCCAGGGTTTTGGCCAGATCATCAATCGCGGCATACATGTCGGGGTTGGTGGTTTCCACGAACAGGTCACGCCCATTCACATGGGCGTTGGCTTCCACGTGCTGTTTGATTTTCTCCACGGTCAACACCACGCTCACGTCGATGGGGTGGTCAAAGTGATTTCTGATCTTGCCGAATTTTTCCATCACGTATTCCCGGATGGCCGGTGTGATTTCCACATGTTGTCCTGTGACCGTGACGTTCATAGTGAACTCCCTCAATGAATTACAAGGATTTCCGCTGACTGGCCGGGTGAATCTGCAGGGCTTCGCGGTATTTCGCCACGGTGCGGCGAGCCACTTTGAAACCCTGTTCGGCCAGTAACTCCGACAGTCGATTGTCTGACAGCGGGTTCTTGCCATCCTCGGCCTGAATCATTTGACGGATCAGGGCGCGGATGGCGGTGGAGGACGCCGCACCACCGGTGTCCGTACTCACATGGCTGCTGAAAAAATACTTCAGCTCGTACAGTCCCCGGGGTGTGAGCATGTACTTCTGGGTGGTCACCCGGGAAATCGTGGATTCGTGCAGTTCCAGTTCGTCAGCAATTTCACGCAGCACCAGGGGGCGCATGGCCACCTCGCCATGATCCAGAAAAGCGTGCTGGCGAATAATGATGGCCTGGGATACCCGCAGGATGGTATCAAAACGTTGCTGTACGTTGCGAATGAGCCAGCGGGCTTCCTGCAACTGACTGGACAGAGGGTGCGAGGACTCCCGGTCGCGGTGCATGAGCTGGGCGTACAGGGCATTGATTCGCAAACGCGGCATGGCTTCCGAATTGAGGGAAGCCGTCCACTGGCCGCGGATCTTCCTGACCAGGACGTCAGGCACCACGTAGCGGGTTTCCTGGGGGGAAAAATCCATGCCGGGTTTCGGGTTGAGGCGCGTGACCAGGTGGCACGCCGTTTGCAGCAGGGGCTCGGGGATGTTCAGCAATTTGCGTAGACGGGAGAAATCGCGTCCTGCCAGCAGGTCAAGATGATTGCCCACGACCTGCAGGGCTGGTTCCCGTCCTTCGGTATCTACGGGCAGGGCCTTGAGCTGCAGGGTGAGGCATTCGGCCAGATTGCGCGCGCCTACCCCGGGTGGATCCATGGACTGGAGAAGGCGCAGGGCCACCTGCAATTCTTCCACTGTGATAGCCAAGGATTCCGGAAATTCGGCCTGGATGGTTTCCAGGGTGGCGGGCAGATAGCCGGCTTCATCCAGTTGAGCCACCAGCGTCAGGACCAGATCATGGTCCCGTTCATTGAGGGGCATGAGTCGCAACTGGGCCACCAGATGATCCGCGAGGGATTGTGGAGGAGCGGGGGACTGAGGCGCCTCCATTTCGTCATCGCCATCGTGCCAGGCGGGCGCAGGGAGGTCATCGGGTGACCAGGAATCAAAAGCGGCAGACTCGGCTTCTTCGTGCGGTGAATCATCCCGTTCCAGCAATGGGTTCTGCATCAGGAAAGTTTCCAGCTCCTGATCGAGTTCCTGCGTGGACAGTTGCAGTAACCGAATGGACTGCTGCAGCTGCGGTGTCAACGCAAGGTGTTGGGACGTCTTGAGCTGCAGGTTGACCTTCATGTTTCACAGCTTGAAATGTTCACCTAGGTACACTTTTCTCACGCTCTCATTATAGATGATTTCGTCAGGGTGGCCAGCTGCCAGCACGACACCCTGGTTGATGATGTAAGCGCGGTCACAGATGCCCAGTGTTTCCCGTACGTTGTGGTCGGTGATGAGGACGCCGATGCTACGTTCCTTGAGAAAACGAATGATTTGCTGGATGTCCATGACGGCGATGGGGTCCACTCCCGCAAATGGCTCGTCCAGCAGGATGAAGCGGGGCCGGGTGGCCAGCGCTCGCCCAATTTCCACGCGCCGACGCTCCCCACCAGAAAGTCCGATGGCTGGGTTGTTGCGCAGATGGCCAATGTGCAGCTCTGACAGTAGTTCATCCAGTTCCCGGGTAATCTCTGCGTTGGAGAGACCGCGCAGTTCAAGCACGGACCGGATATTGTCTGCCACGGTCATGCGCCGGAAAATGGAGGCTTCCTGGGGCAGGTAGGACAGGCCGAGGTGGGCACGACGATGGATGGGCAGCAGGCTCAAGCGCTCGTCATCCATGTAAATGTCCCCACCGTCCAGGGGAATCAGTCCCACGATCATGTAAAAGCAGGTGGTCTTGCCGGCGCCATTGGGGCCCAGCAGTCCCACCACCTCGCCATTCTCCACGGAAAACGATACGTCCCTCACCACGGTACGGGAGCGGTATTTCTTGACCAGGTGTTCTGCCCGTAGCTGGCTCATGGAGTGAGGTCCGGGGTGCTCTGAAGTGTCTGTGAAGGATAGGGGGCAGGCGCAGGTTTCCCGGGTTTTGCATTGTCCTTGTTGGCAGGTTGCAGGGTTACATGAACGCGGCCGGGCTCCTTGGGCGCTTGCGGTGTTGCCCCGGAGTTGTTGCTGTGTGCCTGCAGGAATTCCGTACGTGTGTTGTAGGACAGATAATCCCCGCGGATCTGGTCCTTGTCACGATGAACCATGGCCTTGTCGAAAAGCTCCACTCGATCCAGACGTTCGTTGTATTCCATGCGCTGGGCCACCCCATCTACCCACTCATCCACCCCATCGCGCTTTTGCCGGAAAGTGGCTGGGTTTCCGTAGGCGGAAGCCAGTTTGAAACCATCGGAATCCTGATGCACGGTCATGTGGTCAGCTGTGATGCGCAGGGTCCCCTGAGTCAATATGACGCGTCCGTCGAAGTCGGTGGTTTTTTTGTTGTCATCGGCCACCATGCGGTCTGCCTCGATGTTGACGGGTTTACTGCGGTCCGCCTGTTCAGCCCTGGACAGGATGGGCAGTGTGGCAAGCAGCAGGAGCATGCATCCTTCAAGGATGCGTGCTGGCGGGATGATAGATGATCTTTGCACGGGGGAACTCGGCTATCCGGGTTTTGTTGTTGAGTGTCATGCCTTGGGCGGTGAGCAGGTCCCTGCCGTAATGGCCCACCACGGGCCGGTCTGTTTCTCCAAGGCCCTGCTGGGGGTAAACGGTCAGCAGGGTGGTATTCATGATGGTCATGGGCTCGGTGGCCGTGGCCTGTCTAATGACCACCACATGACCCGAAAACACCACCTTGTCCTGCTTTTCCCAACGGATGGCGGTGTCGGACTGAATGCTGAGAGGTGGCGAGGCGGGCTCGTAGGACGTGAACAGCACCTGCTGGAAATGGGACGTATCATCATCCGGGTAATGTACCATTTTGCTGGCGTTCAGGGTGTAATGCAGCACTCCCTTCTCGTCCAGTTGACGGGCGTTGAAATGATGCATGATCAGGTCAGGATCGTGATGCACCAGTCGAGCAGATGGAGGAGCGTTGTTTTCCACCACCTTCCATAGCCAGGTGCTGACCAGCACCAGGAGGAGTACGACGCCCACTGGAACCCAGGCTTCAAAATTGAAGGTCAGTCTTGCCACCGGCGGACGATCTCCTGCCACTCATGGCGGCACTCAAGGATCATTTCCACTGCGCTGCGCACGGCACCGCGCCCGCCGCCCAGGGGGGAAATCCAGTGACACTGGCTGCGGATGGCTTCCGGTGCTTCCGGAACTGTCATGGCCAGTCCGCAACGCACAAGAATGGCCAGGTCAGGCAGATCGTCGCCCATAAAGGCCCCTGCCTGCCAGTGGATGCCCAGGGTGGTCAGAAGTTGCTCGTAGGACTGGCGCTTGTTCCGCGCACCCTGGATCACGTGCGGGATGCCCAGTTCCTGTGCGCGGCGGTCGACGATGGGCGAATTCCTTGCCGTAATGAGGGCCACCACGAGTCCGGCTTCCTGAAGCAACTTGAGTCCGTGTCCATCACGCGCGTGGAAGGTTTTGAACTCTCGCCCTTCGTTGTCAAAGGTGAGCCGTCCATCCGTGAGAATGCCATCCACATCAAAAGCCACCAGTTTTAGTGCACGGGCGCGTGCA
>JAJZEL010000012.1 GCA_021828575.1 Pseudomonadota bacterium | reverse complement strand
TGCCATCGGTACGAGCCATGGTGCCTACAAGTTCACCAAGGCCCCCACAGGCGACACCCTGGCCATCTGGCGCGTCAAGGAAATCCATGCCCGTATCCCCAACACCCACCTGGTCATGCACGGCTCATCCTCCGTGCCGCAGGAGTGGCTGGAAGTCATTCGTGCCAACGGCGGTAACATCAAGGAAACCTACGGCGTTCCCGTGGAAGAAATCGTCGAGGCCATCAAGCACGGTGTGCGCAAAGTGAATATCGATACCGACATCCGCCTGGCCATGACGGGTGCCATTCGTGCCCACATGTTCAAGAACCCGGAAGAATTCGACCCGCGCAAGTTCCTCATTGATGCCCGCAAAGCCGCCATGGGCATCTGCAAGGCCCGTTTCGAAGCCTTCGGCAGTGCCGGCCAGGCCAGCAAGATCAAGCCGGCGACCATGGAAACCATGGGCGAGCGCTACGCCAAGAACGAACTGAAGCCACGCGTTCAATAAATAACGCTTCCCTTTCAACAGGATCAATCAGGATATTCGCGATATGAGTGAAGTTCAGAACACGTCCCGCATGGCCAATGCGATCCGTGCACTCGCCATGGATGCCGTGCAAAAAGCCAACTCCGGTCACCCGGGTGCCCCCATGGGCATGGCCGAGATATCGGTGGCCCTCTGGGACCGCCACCTCAAGCACAACCCCGCCAACCCCCACTGGGCCGACCGTGACCGCTTCGTGCTGTCCAACGGCCATGGTTCCATGCTGATCTATGCCCTGCTGCACCTCACGGGCTATGACCTCCCCATGGATGAACTCAAGCAGTTCAGGCAATTGCACAGCAAGACCCCGGGGCACCCCGAATATGGCATCACTCCAGGCGTGGAAACCACCACCGGCCCCCTGGGGCAGGGCATCACCAATGCCGTGGGTTTTGCGCTGGCAGAACGCATGCTGAGCGAGCAGTTCAACAAGCCCGGCCACTCTATCGTGAACCACTTCACCTATGCCTTCATGGGTGACGGTTGCCTGATGGAAGGCATTAGCCATGAAGCCTGCTCGCTGGCCGGCACCCTGGGCCTGCGCAAGCTCATCGCTTTCTGGGACGACAACGGTATTTCCATCGACGGACACGTGCACGACTGGTTTGCCGAGGACACGCCCAAACGTTTCGAGGCCTATGGCTGGAACGTGATCCGCAATGTGGATGGCCACAACGTGGATGCCGTGTCCCAGGCCATCGCAGCTGCCCAGACAAGCGATCGCCCCACCCTGATCTGCTGCAAGACCATCATCGGCAAGGGCAGCCCCAACAAGGCAGGCACCCATGATGTGCACGGTGCAGCCCTGGGCAATGACGAAGTGGCCGCCACCCGCGCAGCCCTGGGATGGAACCATGCGCCCTTCGAAATTCCCGAGGATGTCTACACTGCCTGGAATGCCCGCGAACGCGGCGCAGCCAGCGAAGCCCAGTGGGAAAAGGCTTTCGCAGCCTACGCAGCAGCTTACCCCAAGGAAGCAGCCGAATTCCGGCGCCGCATGGCAGGCGATCTGCCTGCCGGCTTCGAAATGGCCATCCTTGAGTTCATTGCCCGCTGCAAGGACAAGGGCGAGACCATCGCCACCCGCAAGGCCAGCCAGAACACCATCGAAGCCCTGGGGCCTGTATTGCCCGAGTTCTTTGGCGGTTCGGCCGACCTGACCGGATCCAACCTCACCAACTGGAGCGGCAGCAAGCCCATCAAGCAAACTCAGGCAGGCAACTACCTGAGCTATGGCGTGCGTGAGTTCGGCATGAGCGCCATCATGAATGGCGTGGCCCTGCACGGCGGGTTCATTCCCTATGGCGGCACGTTCCTGACCTTCTCGGACTACAGCAAGAACGCCCTGCGCATGGCTTCACTCATGAAAATCCGGTCGATTTTCGTGTTCACCCACGATTCCATCGGTCTGGGCGAAGATGGGCCCACACACCAGTCCATCGAGCACGTGTCCAGCCTGCGCCTGATTCCGCACATGGAAACCTGGCGTCCCTGCGACACCACGGAAACCGCTGTGTCCTGGGCAGCGGCCATCCGCCGCAAGGATGGTCCCACCAGCCTGATTTTTAGCCGCCAGAACCTGCCCTTCCAGTCCCGCACGCCGGAACAGATTGAAAACATCCAGCGCGGTGGGTATGTCCTGAAGGAATCGGAAGGCATGGCCCGCGCCATCCTGCTGGCCACGGGTTCCGAGGTGGGGCTTGCAGTGGAAGCCCAGAAGCTGCTGTCCCAGGAAGGCATCCCTGTGCGCGTGGTCTCCATGCCCTCCACCTCTGCGTTTGACCGCCAGGAATCCGCCTACAGAGAATCCGTTCTCCCGCGTGGCATTCCCAAGGTGGCTGTGGAAGCCGGCAGTACTGCCTTGTGGTGGAAATATGGTTGCCAGGCAGTCCTGGGTATCGATACCTACGGGGAGTCTGCCCCGGCAGGTGCCCTGTTCAAGCACTTTGGCCTGACAGCAGACCATTTGGCCCAAATGGTCAAATCGGTCATCTGAATCTTGGCTTCGTACCACCCAACCATCACTTGTTAACACTTTGACACACACTCCCCGGAAATGGGGAGTGTGTCTTTCCTGCAACATTCCCTGCTTATTCCCGTTCATAAAGACACACTTTATTGACACTGGTATTTCAGTCACCCAGAATCCCCCCAAGCGTCTGTAGGTCTTTTTGAGACACGGTCGCGATGTTTTTCTCTCAAGAATGATTAGGGGGTTATCCAATGAAGTTATTCAACCTGAATGGGGCAAGAGGAGCAATCCTTGGGCTCTTGGGGTTGGCAACCCTGGCGACGTCGTTTGATGCCAG
>JAJZEL010000162.1 GCA_021828575.1 Pseudomonadota bacterium | reverse complement strand
CAAAATGCGGGCCTTTCATCTCTCGGCCAGAGGACGGATCGAAGCCGAGATGCACAATGTCGCCGCGGTTCGGCAGGTATGCCATTAGCCCTTCTCCAGGCCGACCGAGGGCAATTCATCCCAGCCTTCCACGCGCGGTAGCCCCTGCGGCATTTCGGCCATCAGGTCAGCCAGCTTGTAGCGCGGGCGAGTCGGGGCCTCGACGGTCATCTTCTTGCCAAAGAGGTGGAGTTCAACCTGAGAGCCGTCGCCCAGGCCATTCTGGTCAATAAAAGCCTTGGGAACCGTTATCACGAGCGAGCCACCGGCTTTACGTAGGGTCTGAAGCATCGTAGCCTCCTGGCCATCAAAAGTCCTATTTTGGTATAACTGTGTGTTTTGTCCAAGTAGGACTTTAGGTGCGGTACCTATCCAAAGATGATCAGGAACGCATGTTCTTCGATGCGGCTGGCCCCGCGTTCGCGGAAACGCGGGTTGTCCGACATGGCGTTTCGTGATTCCAGATGGTGTACCTGGCCCGCTGGACTGAACAGCCGTTGCACTTCATCAGGGGAAACGGCGAAGGGAGGTCCTGTCATTTTGGTGCTGTCGTAGTCGAAAGTCACCAAAAGGAGGCGTGTCCCATCGGCCATCAGGGTGGCCATGTGCCGAGCGTAGGCATCGCGCATTTCCGGTGGCATGGCCACCAGGGCGGCGCGGTCATAGGCGGCCGTCACATTCTCGAGATGACTTTTTCGGAGTTCGAAAAAATCACCGCACAGGATCTCGATGCCTTCTGCACTGAAGGACTGAAAACCGGGCAGTTGGACATGAACGGGGTTTTTTTGATTTTCCAGAAAAAATGCCTGGGCGGCCTTATCGCTCAGTTCCACGCCAACCACAGAATGGCCCTGATGGCGCAACCAGACCATGTCCAGACTCTTGCCGCACAAGGGTACGAATATCCGGCCCGCAGCAGGGGCAATGGCAGGCCAGTGGCGGTGCAGGTACTCATTGACTTCGCTTTGGTGGAAGCCGGTCTCATTGTGTTCCCAGCGTTCCAGCCAGAATGATTTGTCCATGTGAGGACGCTCCTTTATCAAGTCAGGGAAGGGTGATCATTTTCCAGAAACCGGTAAATGGCTTCGTCATCGCTGTGGGCTGCATTGAATCGAAGCCAGGGTGAGGTTTCCTGATGGGGTCTGAACATGTAACCCGGCGACAGCATGATGCCTTGCTGGGCAGCGAGACGCGCCAAAGGAGCTGAATCCTGCGTCTGGGGGCGGGCCCAGAGGAACATGCCTCCTTCAGGTTCCGCGTGCACTGTGTAGCCCAGAGCTTCCAGACGGGTAATGGTTTTTTGTCGGGCACCCTGAAGGCGTGTTCGCAATTTGTCCATATGCTTTCTGTAATGCCCTTCGGCCAGCAGTTGGTAAATGAGGCGTTCGTTGATTTCAGAGGTGGTCAGACTGGTCAGCAGCTTGACGTCGCACAGTTGGGTGGCCAGTTCTTTCTGGCAGGCCAGATAACCAACTCTTAACCCTGCTGAGACGCTCTTGGAAAAACTGCTCACGTAGATCACCCGTTTTAGCTGATCCAGAGTGGCCAGCCGTGTGGGATTTCCGGGGTGGAAATCTCCATAGATGTCATCTTCCACCACCATCATGTCGTATTTCTCTGCCAGTTGAAGAATGCGGTGGGCCACCGCCTGGCTGATGGAACTTCCCGTCGGGTTGTGCAGGATGGTATTCGTGAAAAAAAGTCGGGGCTGATGCTCGCGAATCAGGGATTCCATGGTTTCAGTATCCGGGCCATCCCTGTTCCAGGGAACGCCCACCAATTTGGCCCCGAAGGACTTGAGCCCGCCGAACAGGATGAAGAAACCCGGGTCGTCCACCAGAACGGCATCTCCAGCCCGGATGAAAAATCGCGTGATCAGGTCGGTGGCGTGGGTGACGCCTGAAGTCAGAACGATCTGACCGGGTTCGGCCGGAACCCCTAGGCGGGTGAGCCGGCTGCAGAGCAATTCGCGCAAGGGGAGATACCCTCCCGGTGTGCCATAGGCTGTCAGGAACTCCCCCTGTTTGGATGACAGGTGGCGCAGGCTTTTCCTGAGCCCGGTCACTTCCATCCACGAGGCAGGTAGCCACCAGGCGCCAGGAATGGGCTTTGTGGACCGTTCCGTCAGGGTCGTGCGCAACAACCAGACCACATCGATGGACTGGTCGGGTTGCCAGGCCACTTCGGAGACGGGAGCGGAAGGACGCGCAGCCACATAAAAACCGGAGCCCAGGCGGGACTGCAGGTACCCCATGGCCACAAGACGGTCATAGGCCTGTACGACGGTGAATCGGCTGACATGGTGGTCGTGGGCAAATGCCCGAATGGAAGGCAGGCGAGCGCCGACGCGCAGGGCCCTGTCCTCCATGAGGCGCTGTAGTGCACGCACGATCTGGTCGATCAGCGGGCTGCTGTCCTGCGCGTTGAGACTGACAAGTGTCATGGTCGTACTCCCGGTACAGGTATGAAAACTTTACCTTAAACTGTACCTGTATTGTCAGAAAACTGTCTTCTATCATGTGTCCCATGAAGATTGCAAAATTAACGAACAAGCAGCGTGGCACCCTTGGCGTCTTTCTGGGCATCGCTCTCAATGCTTTTGGGGATTGGGTTCTCGGTGTCAGGATCGAGGTGTTCAAGGGGATGGCCACCTTCACTTTTCCCTGGATGGTGGATGTCTTCCTGGTGCCTTTTCTCTCCGGAATGTTGGTCGGGAAGGTGTATGCGAAGCGGGGCGGCAAGTGGCTCGCCTGCATTCCTCCTCTGGTGGTGCGTTCCATCAGCTACTTCAAGCTGTATTTCGTTGACCACCCTCCCGGGGATTTTTTTTACTCGTTGCATCTGCACTACTGGGGGCCCTGCGTGATCCTGGCCGTGGAAGCGGCCAATTTTGGCGGGATATTGAGCGAAGTGCTTGCGGGCGCCTATGCCCGCAAGGTGGTGGAGACTAAATGATGGATGGGGTGGCGCAGTCATTCGGGTTGGGCATCATGGTGGGTATAGGGTTGTTTTTTGTGCTGGTGTGGTTCGGGGTCATCGATAGATGGCTCGGGACGCGGTGAGATGAAAGTGGGGGAGAGGGTATGAAGCTTTTCAATATTCCATTCATTGTGGCCTCGCTGGTGTCCCTGCATGTCACCACGTTTGCCGTTGCCATGCAGATGGATTTGCTGATTTTTGATTCCGATGCCTCCAAAATGGCCTCGTGGGGGGTGGCGTTCCTCACTTGGTATGGGGTGTACAGGTTCTGGCCATCCTGGGTGGCGAGGTGATTTTTAAATCTAAGCATATTTCATTGTATTGTAATAATATGTTGTTATAGGGCTACGGTTGCACGATTAAGTCATACGGGTTGACATGTGTTCGATCGAAAAAATTTGCTAATCTGGCCCGGACAGCGGGCTTGTGTATCCGTCACCAGCCCCTGAAGTGACCGGCGAACTGTCGGAGGGGTTCCGGGAGGCGGAGCGATGGGCGAGGCAGAATCCAGATCCAGGCGAATTCAACTGCTGCTGGCAACGGCCATGATCGTTGTCGTGATCAGTGTCGCCATGCGCGTCTATCTTGCCGTGGATACCATGGCCGACTTGCGCAGCGAAGCGCGGGGCTACATGGAGCAGCTACTGGCCGCAGAGCGGGCGTTTGGTACGGCGCAGCTGGAATTGTCTTCCGAAATGGGCGATTGGAGAGACATGCTGCTGGATATGCAGGATCAGACCCTGTTCCAGAAGCACTATCAGGAATTCGTGCACCATGCAGAGGCGGAAGATGTGGCCCTGGGTGAGGCGAAGCAACTGGCCATTAGTCTGGGGCTGGATTCCGCAAGCATCGAGGAAATGAGAAAAGCCCACCGTGAGTTGGCAAGCCGTTACCAGCAGGCCGTTCGGCTTCTGGATGCAAGGCGGCCGGATTCCATTTACCAGGCAGATAAATGGGTGGTCAGCGATGGAAGGGCTTTGCAGTTGACACTGACTGCGCTGCGCTCGGATGTGAGTGAAAAACTGCATGAAAAGATCGCGGAAATGTACCAGCCCCGCATTTCTCCCAGGGTCAGGACGCGAGCCTACCTGATCCTGTTTCTCAATGCAGTGGTACCTTTTGTTATTTTTTGGTTGTTTTGGCTTGTTTATCAACAGGTCAAGGCGGGCGCGCGTGCGGATGAGCGGGCACGGGCAGCCTTCGAGTCGATTGGCGACGCTGTCATTTGTACTGACAAGGCCGGCCGGGTGGAGTACGTGAACAGGACGGCAGAAAGTTTGCTGGGCTGGAAAAACGGGGATGCCCTGGGACAGTCCCTGTCCAGAGTGTTTCCCGTCACGGAAGAAATCACGGGAGATTCCCTACCGAACCAGTCTCAATCGGAGGCAGATGAAAAAGAACGCATTCCTGGTCGTCACATGCTGCTACATGGACCTCGCGGAGAAAGCATTCCTATTGAAGTGTCCACGGCGCCCGTAAGAGGAGAGAAGGGGGAAGAGTCAGGGGTTGTGATGGTGTTTCACGATGACCGTCAACAGCGTGAACTGCTCAGGCGAGTGGCGTATGAACATAATCTGTTTCAGTCCACTTTTGAGCAGATGCCATTGGGGGCCTTGCTGATCAATGCTCAGACCTTGCAGGTGATCTCCTCCAACCTGGAGGCTTCCCGATTGCTTCGCTACATGCCGGAAGAGATGAGCCAGCTGTTTCTCTGGAATGTGGACCGTTCCTGCTGTCCATCCACCATGAATGATGAAACCTCGGTCCTCATGCCATCGGAGGCTGAAGTGCCTTGCGAGCATACCCGCACCCTGATTTATGCACGACAGCTCATATATCCTTCCATGCGCACCTATGATTCCTCTTACATCAGGAAGGATGGCTCGGAATTTCCTGCGGAGTCCACTTTGAGATCATTGCAGGCCGGCAACGGCGAGGAACTGCTGCAGGTGGTGTTTCGCGATATTTCGGAGAAGAAGCGTTCGCTGGAACAGATCGAGTACCTGGCGTTGCATGATCCCCTGACGGGCTTGTCCAACAGAAACCAGTTGCAGCAGCGTGTTAAGCAGGCGCAAGCCATGGTCAAAAGGCATGGCGGGCACTATGCCCTGCTGTTCGTGGACTTGGATCATTTCAAAACCATCAATGACACCATGGGCCATGAGGAAGGAGATGCGCTGCTCATGAAAATGGCCGAACGACTGAAAAACTGCATGCGCGCAGAAGACACGCTGTGCCGTGCTGGTGGAGACGAATTCATTCTGCTCCTGAATCAGGTGACAGGACCTGAAGATGCAGCGGCAGTGGCAGAAAAGATCGTGAGGCTGGTATCCGAGGAAATCACGCTGGCTTCCCAGACGCTGATGGTGACACCGAGCATTGGTATCAGCATTTATCCGCAGGATGGCGAGGATTATTCCACGTTGTTCCGTCACGCGGATATGGCCATGTACCAGGCCAAGGAGGGGGGGCGCAATGGCTATCGATTTTTTTCCAGGGAACTGGATGACCGCATGCGCCAGCAGGTGTCGCTGGAAAATGATCTTCGTGCGGCCATCGATAAGGGACAGCTGGAACTTTATTACCAACCCCGCGTGAGTATGGATGATGGCACGGTGGCAGGTTGCGAAGCCCTCATGAGATGGCATCATCCCGTGCGCGGCATCGTCTCTCCCCAGGAATTCATTCCGGTTGCGGAGCGCAGCAATCTCATTCTGCTGCTGGGGGAATGGGTGGTTCAACAGGTGTGCTGGCAGGTGGAGCAGTGGGAAAAGAAGGGTGTTCTGGCTGGGAAAATCAGTTTCAACTTGTCAGCTCGTGATTTTGCGCAACGCAATGACATTGTGGGAAAGATCGGGCGTGCCTTGACGCGTCATGATGTCAAACCGTCCATGATAGAAGTTGAGCTGACGGAAAGTCTTTTCATGGACCCGGAAAATTCGGAAGAGATTTTGCGTGGGCTGCACGCGCTGGGAGTGTCCATAGCATTGGATGATTTCGGGACAGGCTATTCCAGCCTGGCCTATTTACGCAGGTTTCCCATACACACCCTCAAAGTGGATCGCTCCTTTGTGCAGCATTGCGAATCCGATCCGGCAGATGCGGCCATGGTGCAAACCATCATCAGCATTGCCCACCAGCTGGGCATGACCGTTGTTGCTGAAGGTGTGGAAACCGAAGCCCAGCGCCTTCTTTTGCTTCGGGCTGAATGCCTGATGGGACAAGGCTACTTGTTTGCAAGGCCCATGACGGCCAGTGCGCTGGAGGAGTTTTTGCTGCAACGCGTACCTCGACGTGCAGTGAATGCCGTGTAAGATGTGCCCTTCGGGATGGGGGGCCAAATGGCGAAAAGCGGGTGTTCGAAGTTTTGGGGGCTGGTGATCCTGTTGTTCTGGAGTGTCCTGGTCCAGGCGACTGATTCGGTGCCAGTGGTCGCCAAGACGCAGGTGCAGTGGCTGGGGCATGCGGCCACGCTCATTACCACCCCGGGGGGCAAGAAAATCCTGATTGATCCCTTCATCACCAACAATCCGGCGGTGCCTGCCAAGTATCGGCAGCTTGATGCGTTGGGGCACGTGGACCTGATCCTGGTGACTCATGCCCATTTTGATCATCTGGGGGATGCGCCAGAGCTGGCCAAACGACTGAAAATCCCTCTGATCGCGCCTCCCGGTCTCAGCCAGACACTGATTGATCTGGGCATCATGCCCGTTGACCTGTTACCTATGATGAATGTGTCAGGCACGCTGACGCCTTTTCACGACGGTGTCCACATCACCATGGTGCACGCAGAACACAGTTCCGAGCTGGAATGGGAAAACCCTGTCAGCCATCACAAGGAACTGCACCCTGCCGGTACAGCCGTGGGTTACATCATCGAGATGGAAAACGGTTTCAAGATTTACCATATGGGAGACACGGGATTGTTTGGCGACATGAAATCCATTGCTGATTATTATCGTCCCGACCTGATGATGATTCCGATCGGCGGGCGTTTTACCATGGACCCCCTGGATGCAGCGTTTGCCGTGCGTTATTGGCTTCACCCCCGGTTTGTCATTCCCATTCACTATGGAACGTTTCCCTCACTCACAGGGACGCCTGAAGAGTTCACACATGCCATCGGCCCCAACAGGGTCAAGGTCATGGTGCTCAAACCTGGCGAGAGCGCCAGTTTCTGAACCAGGTCAGGCCTTCCGAGGTGCCGGCTCTGGGGTGGTATTCACAGCCTACGTATCCGGGATAGGACAGGCTGTCCAGGGTGTGGAAAACGGCTTCATGGAGCAGTTCACCTTCATCCGGTTCGTGGCGCAGGGGAACACCGGCAATCTGCACATGGCAAACCAGACCGCTGGCCAGATCATTGGGCAGGCGCTCCAGGGCGTTGCCTTCCGTGCGCTGGCAATGATAAAGATCCAACTGGATGCTCAGGTTCGGAGAGTTGACCATGCTGAGCACCTGATATGCCTGATCCTGCAGACTCAACAGGTACCCTGGAACGTCGAAAGGGTTCAGGGGTTCGATCAGGATCCTGATGCCATGTGAAGTGGCCAGGGAGGCCGCCCAGGCCAAGTTGTCCAGATAAGTGGCATTGAAAGGTTCAGGGTCGGTGCCTGGGGGGATGACCCCTGCCATGACATGGATGAGAGAGCAATCCAGAGCATGGGCGTAAGGCAGGGCCAGGGCTTCGAATCCATGCCTGAATTCGGCAATTTTGTCCGGGAGGGCGGCCAGACCGCGCTCACCCTGCGTCCAGCGGCCTGCAGGTGCGTTGATTAATACCTGTCTGAGTCCATTGTCCCCGAGCAATTCGGCCAGCCGTGCAGCGGGGTGATCGTAGGGAAATTGGCATTCCACATATTCGAACCCATCCTGCCGGGCCGCTCGAAAGCGATCCTGGAAGAAGTATTCCGGGTAAAGGGTGGAAAGGTTGGCTGCAAAACGCGGCATGAAGGCATCAATGACCCGGGGTGAGCTGACCCCGGATTTCACCTGATGGATTCAGGCGGGTATGCACGTTGACGTACCATGATCCTTTTTTCAGGTCGCTGACCTGTTCAGGGGTCAGTGTGGCAGAGCCCCTGATCGGACTGCTCAGGTCACCACCGATCTTGACAGCAACTCCAGCGGTTTCCATGGGGCCTGCCGGTCCGTGAAAGTGGGCCGCCGTGGCTGGGCCACTCAACCCAGTGTAGGTGATGGTGTAGTCAAGCAGGGAGGTGGTGGTATTCAGATGGGCGGATACCTCGCCTTGTCCCGTGCCGGATTTCATGGGGACTTCGGAGGCGGTGGACAGGTGGGCGGTAAAGGACAGGGTTTCAGCCAGCAGTGGGGTGCTCAGCAATCCGAAAAAAAACACTGCGGCTGTGCGACGAAGCAAAGGGGGCATCGGGGGCTCCTCGGGAAAGCGGGGAACCGCTATCTTACGCCACACTCAGGCGAGAATTCCACCCGTAAAAATCACGAGGCCGCGCACCATCAGTAATGCCCGGCCCTGCTGGCGATGGGCGCTGCGCGCTGCTACGTTTCCCTTGAGTATCTGGCGGGCAGTCAGTATCTGTACTCCCTCCAGGGCGTACAGGGTGATCAGCAGACCAAAGTGCATCCAGACCAGAAAGGAGAACATGTCGCCTTGCTCCACGAGTCGGTGCCACCAGTGTCGATGTGTCACCAGAAATATGGGCATGCTGACGTCAAAAACGATGCTGCTGGCCATGGTGATCATGTGAAACAGGCGATGCTTGTGCTGGAAATAGGCCACCAGCATTAGCAGGTAGCTGATCACGGCAGCAATGAATGGAGTCACGAGTCAAGTCTCCGGGTGGCGGTTTTCATCAGAAGGAAATAGAGCCGCCTGGGCAGCCACTGAAGTATTTTGAGAAATCGGGTGAAATGTTTTGGGAAGTGGATTTCGAAATCACCCCGTTCCAGCCCGGCAACAATGGTTTTGGCTGCCTGGTTGGCTGTGATGAGGGCGGGCATCGGAAAGTGACTGCCTGCTGTCATGGGAGTGTCCACGAAACCTGGGCAGATGCGATAGATGGCCAGCCCCAGTGGGTGTAGTTCCAGGTAAAGCCCTTCGCACAGATTGTTGAGTGCCGCCTTGCTGGGCGCGTAGGACATGGCATGGGGCAGGCCATTGTAGCCAGCCACGCTGCTGACGACGGCCAGTCCTCCCGACTGCTGTTTTATGAGCCCCGGTAACACGGCGGCCAGCACATGGTAAAAACCGGTCAGCTGGATGTTCAGGTTCTGTTTTACCGCAGGGAGCCCGGCAGGTGAGAAATGCGACACTGCTACGTCCTGGAAAATGCCAGCGGCCACCAGGACAAGATCGATCCCTCCCCAGGCCTGCTCCAGGTCAGTCGCTGTTTTTTGTACGGCCTGAAAGTCCGTGATGTCGAGGGGCATGACCATCGTGTTGTTGATCGTTCTAGCCAACTGGCGCAGCTCGTTTTCGCGTCGTCCGGAAATGGCCAATCGTGCTCCCTTGTCTGCCAATTGTTTGGCCACCGCCGCGCCGATGCCACTGGAAGCGCCAATGATCCAGATGCGGTAGCCAGTCCATTGCCTGATGGGGGGGTTGAGTGGAGGAAACATGCCATGACCGTGAGGTGAATCAGCGAATTCTAGCCGATTGAGGTAGAATGGAAGAAAGTAAGTATTGCGACTACTGGTTTAGTGAGCTTATGACATTGTCCTCCCAAGCGGCAGGTTCCCTCGAAGTGCCGGTGATTCCTCCTGAAGCCCCTTTCCCAGGCAGAAAAACCGTCCGTTCCTGGTTGATACCCCTTTGTTCAAAGAAAACCTGGCTTCCCTTGTTGTTGCTGGTTTTTGATTTTTCACTTTTCTTCGCAGTCGTTGCTGGCACGGTGCTGATTCAACCGGTGTGGATAAAACTGGTTCTGGGCATGGTGGCCGGTTTCATTATCGGGCGACTGTTCATTTTGGGGCATGACGCTTGCCATCAGAGCTTCACCCCGTACCGCGGGTTGAATCGAGTGCTCGGACGCATCGCCTTCCTTCCTTCGCTCACGCCCTACAGCCTGTGGGACATTGGTCACAACCTCGTGCATCATGGGCAGACCAACCTCAAAGGGTTCGATTTCGTATGGGCTCCCTTTTCCACGGACGAATACCATGCACTTCCTCCGTTGCGACGCTGGCTGGAGCGCATTTACAGGAGTGGCTGGGTGCCAGGGCTCTACTATTTCATCGAAATGTGGTGGTTGCGCATGTATTTCCCAAGCAAGACCTACATGGGCGCCAAGCGTCCCGTATTTACCTGGGACGGAATTCTGGTCACCCTGTTCGGGGTGTTGTGGATAGCACTGATGGTGTGGGCGGCCGGTATCACCCATCAGTCTGTGATATGGACGGTGGTGGCCGGTTTTCTGGTTCCCTTCATTTTCTGGAACTTCATGATCGGGTTCGTGGTGTATGCCCACCACACCCACACGGCCGTGGCCTGGTACGACAACAAGGCAGAATGGACCCAGGCCCAGCCTTTTGTGACCACAACGGTTCATTTGATTTTTAGTTTCCAGATCGGGGCTCTCATGCACCACATCATGGAACACACAGCGCACCATCTGGACATGGGAATTCCTCTCTATCGCCTTAAGGAAGCGCAAAAATTCCTGGAAACCCATTTGCCTGGTCGTATCGTGATCCAGAAGTTTTCCTGGCACTGGTATTTTGACACGGCGCGTCGTTGCAAGCTTTATGACTTCAAAGCGCGCAGATGGCTGGATTTTGACGGCAGTCCCACCAGCCCTGCGTTGGCCAGCCCCCATTCCTGACGGCCATCGTTTGTGTTTCACCCTCTGTGGCACAAACGCTGGCACAAAATCCTGAGATCGTTTCTTGCCGCATCACCCGTTGCCACGGGTGATGCGGATGCCCATGGGTTGATGGAACTGGTATGCCGTCTGGTGGTGGAACAGGGGGGGTTGAAAGCCTCCTGGATCGGACGCCAGGAAGACGGTGCCGACCGCGTCCTGCCCCTTACGGCTCACGGTATGGACGAGGACTATTTCAATCAGATGTTCATTTCCACGCGTCCTGACCTGCCTCAGGGCGGTGGGCCTGCCGGTAGGGCATGGCGGGAACGCCGCCCCGTGGCGGTCAATCATTTTTCTGCGGATCCGGCCATGGTGCCCTGGGCACGCTGGGGGCGAATTTACGGCTGGGGCAGTGTGGCTGTGGTTCCGGTCATCCACGTTTCAGGCCTGCCTCACCTGCTATTTCTTTATCACGAAAAAGAAGATTATTTCAGTGAGGACGTTCTGGTGTTTTTTGAGGAAATGACCCAGGACCTTTCGCTGGCGCTGGACCTCATGCAGCGGGAGCGCAACTGTCGCGATACGCTGGAGCGTCTGGAAAAGAGTGAAAACAGGTTGCGCATGGCGCTGGAAGTGGCCAGGACGGGGGTGTGGGACTGGGACATGATCCGGGATCAGTGGGCGGCCAGCCCCGTGTATTTCCAGATGCTGGGGTATGACCCTGACAATGCATTGCAGGACTGGGCGACATGGAGCGAGCGCATTCATCCGGAGGACCGGGAACTGGTGACGCTCAGGATTTCCCAGGCGCGCAGTGAGCGTCTGACCCAGTTGGATCTCCAGTTTCGTGTCCGTCACGCCAATGGGTCATACCGTTGGGTCAGGAACTTGGGTCGGGCCACCGATTTTGATGCGGAGGGTCGTCCCAGCCGTTTGCTTGGGTTGCAAATGGATGTGACGGGAAAACGTGACATGGAAGAGGCTTTGTGGAGCAGCGAAGAAAAATTCTCCAGGGTGTTCTCCAATTTGCCGAACCCTGTCTCCATTTCGCGTTTGAATGACGGCTGTTATGTGGAAGTGAACGATGCCTGGTGCAAGCAGATGGGTTATCCGCGACACAAGACCATCGGAAAGACCTCCCTTGATCTGGGTGTCTGGGCCAGACCGGAAGACCGTTCCCATCTGGTGCAGGCCGTCAGGAGAGAAGGCCGGCTACAGGGGTATGAAACTGAATTCGTGACCTCCAGTGGTCCTCAGATTTGCATGGTGTCGGCTGAAATCCTGTGGTTGTCCGGGGAGGAATGCCTGATCGTGACCTTGCTGGACATCACTGAAAAAAAACAATACGAAGCATTGCTCTGGCAAAGGGCCAATTTCGATACCCTCACGGGCTTGCCCAACCGGCATATGTTTTATGATCGGCTGGACCAGGCTTTGAGGCAGTCCGCACGTCAGCGCGATCTGTTGGCACTGATGTTCATCGATCTGGATGAATTCAAGGCAGTGAACGATTCACTGGGCCATCAGAGTGGGGATGCCCTGCTGGTGGGGGTGGCCGGGCGGCTGGAACGTTGTGTTCGGCAAACCGATACCCTGGCCCGTTTGGGGGGGGACGAATTCATTGTCATATTGAACCAGCTGAAGGAGCCGGAAGA
>JAJZEL010000106.1 GCA_021828575.1 Pseudomonadota bacterium | reverse complement strand
ACATTCGTTCCGCCATGTGCCTGGCACTGGAAGACATGGGCGTTGAAGTGGAAGTGCATCACCACGAAGTGGCTGCTGCCGGACAATGCGAAATAGGTACAAAGTTTGCATCCCTCGTCAAGCGAGCCGACTGGACCCAGATTCTCAAGTATGTGGTTCACAATGTGGCCCACTCTTATGGCAAGACCGCCACGTTCATGCCCAAACCTGTGGTGGGTGACAATGGCTCAGGCATGCATGTACACCAGTCTGTCTGGAAAGACGGCAAAAACCTGTTTGCGGGAAATGGCTACGCAGGGCTGTCCGACTTTGCCCTGTACTACATCGGTGGCATCATCAAGCACGCCAAGGCTCTGAATGCCATTACCAACCCCAGCACCAACTCCTACAAACGTCTGGTACCCGGCTTTGAAGCACCGGTCAAGCTGGCCTATTCTGCTCGCAACCGTTCCGCCGCCATTCGTGTTCCTTTTGTTCAGAGCGACAAGGCTCGCCGCATCGAAGTGCGCTTCCCGGACCCCACAGCCAATCCTTACTTGGCTTTCTCCGCCATGCTCATGGCCGGTCTGGATGGCGTCCAGAACAAGATTCACCCAGGCGAAGCTGCCGACCGTGACTTGTACCACCTGAGCCCTGAAGAAGATGCCAAGATCCCGGCACCCGCCGCCTCCCTTGAGGAAGCGCTGGCTGCCCTCGACAAAGATCGCGAGTTCCTGACACGCGGTGGCGTATTCTCCAATGAGATGATCGATGCTTACATTGCTCTCAAGATGGATGAAGTGACTGCTTTCCGCATGACGACTCATCCCCTGGAATTCCAGATGTACTACAGCCTGTAATTCCGGATTCCGGGAACACCGTTACCGGAACTGTCTTGATTCAGCCCGCACTCCCTCAAGGTTTGCGGGCTTTTTTGTGAGCCCATGCCCCATGAGTCAGAATGATTCCTATGCAGGACTGGACCTTTTGGGCACTGCAGTTCTATTACTGGACGAGGATCTGAGAGTCAGATTCATCAACGCCGCCGCGGAAAACCTGCTGGAAATCAGCAGAAAAAGCATGTTGGGACACCCCCTGGAGCATCTGCTGTCAGGCACAGAACTCCTGACGCAGACGGTTCAGGCCTCCCTTGAGCAGGATCTCGGTTTTATCGAACATGAGTGGCAACTCGCCAGAAAAGGCAGCGCTCCCCATGTGGTGAGTTGCACAGGAACTCCACTCCCTCCCCCGGACCTCGGCCTGCTGCTTGAAGTACGCCCCATCAGCCAGCGAATCAGGATTGCCCGGGAAGAAAAAATTCTTGAAGATCAGAAAACCAACCGGGAATTGATTCGTAATCTGGCCCATGAAATCCGCAATCCGCTGGGCGGAATACGGGGAGCAGCCCAATTGCTGGAACAGGAACTGGATCGCATCGACCTCAAGGAATATACCCAGGTCATCCGGGCCGAAACCGACCGACTTCAGTCGCTCATGGACCGCATGCTCAGTCCGAACCGGCTCCAGCATGTGGCGTCCCTGAACATTCACGAAGTCCTGGAACGGGTTATCAGCGTTATTCAGGCCGAATATCCTCAGGGCATCGAACTCGCCAGGGATTACGACACCAGCTTGCCGGAAATGTTGGGAGACCATGAGCAACTGATACAGGCCGTACTCAACATCACTCGAAATGCTGCACAGGCCCTCGAGGGTCATGGTCAAATCAGACTACAGACAAGGGCACTCCGTCAGATCACACTGGCCCGTCGCCGTTTCAGGCTGGGGCAGATGATCCGCATCGTGGACAATGGACCCGGCATCCCGGAACCCATTCAGCATCGCATATTCCAGCCACTCGTGTCCGGGCGAGAAGGAGGAAGTGGCCTGGGTCTCATGTTGGCACAAAACTTGATTAGCCAACATCAGGGCATTGTGGAATTTGAAAGTGAACCTGGCAGAACCTGCTTCAGTCTCATTCTTCCCATGCCTGAAACCGAATACACCTGAACATATGACACGAGAACAAATGGCCATGAGACCTGTCTGGATAGTTGATGATGATCGTTCCATTCGCTGGGTGTTCGAAAAAGCACTCTCCCGGGAGCATATAGATTTTCAGACCTTCTCGTCCGCCACGGAAGCTCTGGCCCAACTGGACAACGCTCCCCCGCAGGTGGTGGTCAGTGATATCAGGATGCCCGGTCAATCCGGACTTGATTTCCTGGAACAGCTGAAATCCCGCTATCCGGACATTCCCGTCATCATCATGACAGCTTATTCCGATCTGGAAAGTGCCGTTGCTGCATTCCAGGGTGGGGCTTTCGAATATCTGGCCAAACCTTTCGATGTGGATCATGCCCTGTCCCTGGTGCGTCGTGCTCTGGAAGAGCGCTCCATTGGATCGCCATCCGCTGAAGATGAAACCCCAGCCCCGGAAATCCTGGGTCAGGCGCCAGCCATGCAGGATGTATTTCGGGCCATCGGCAGGCTTTCTCAGTCCCATGCCACCGTACTGATCAATGGCGAGTCCGGAACAGGCAAGGAACTCGTGGCTCGGGCCTTGCACCGCCACAGCCCGAGAGCGCATAAACCTTTTATTGCCATCAATACCGCAGCCATACCGAAAGATTTGCTGGAATCGGAGCTGTTTGGCCATGAACGGGGAGCTTTCACCGGAGCCACGACCCTGCGCCGCGGACGTTTCGAGCAGGCTGAGGATGGCACCCTGTTTCTGGACGAAATCGGAGACATGCCCGCCGATTTGCAGACTCGACTGCTGCGCGTGCTATCCGACGGGCAGTTCTATCGTGTGGGTGGGCATTCGCCCGTGGCATCCAGGGTACGCATCATTGCAGCCACGCATCAGGATCTGGAAACACGTGTTCGCGAAGGCCTGTTTCGGGAAGACCTCTTCCATCGCCTGAACGTCATCCGCATCCGTCTGCCCGCGCTGCGTGAGCGACGCAAAGACATTCCCTTGCTGGCCCGTCACTTCCTGCAACGAAGTGCCAGAGAATTGCAGGTGGAGCCCAAGCGACTGACGGATGCCGCCCTGAAATTTCTTGAAAAGCTGGACTGGCGTGGCAACGTGCGTCAACTGGAAAACGTCTGTCACTGGCTCACGGTCATGGCACCCGGGGTTCATGTGGACGTCACCGACCTTCCCGCCGAATTGCGGTCCGCTGAAGACACCCCCCATCTCCAGTCCTGGAACTCCATCCTGGCTCAGGAAGTGTCGGAAGCCTTGCAACGAGGAGAAAGAGGCATTCTGGAGCGCCTGTCGCAGGACTTTGAGCGCACCCTTATAGTGCAGGCGCTGGCCCACACGGGTGGAAAACGCATGGAAGCGGCCCAACTGCTGGGTTGGGGACGAAATACGCTGAGCCGAAAAATTCAGGAACTGGGACTGGACAGCCCGGAAAACTCGGCCATCACAGGGGCGTGATCAGAGGGACGCTCTTTCGCGCGAGGTTCGCGGTCTATGGAACAAGCCACACAGGCCGAAGCCATGGCTTGGCTGGTGAGCACATGGTCGATGCGCAACCCCATGTTCCGCTTGAACGCATTGACCCGATAATGCCACCAGCTGTACTGGGCTTCCAGCTGTTCAAAAAGCCGGAAGCTGTCCTTGAGGCCCAGATCCAGCAGGGCAGAAAAGGCGGCGCGTTCGGCATCGCTGCATAGCACTTCTCCTTGCCACGCCTTGGGATCATGAATATCGCGATCTTCTGGAGCCACGTTGAAGTCACCCGCCACCACCAGCCGTTCGTGGGTTTTCAGGGTATCAGACAGGTAATGCTGCAAGGCCTCGAACCACTTCAGTTTGTAGGCGTATTTCTCTGAGGTCAGGGACTCGCCATTCGGGCAATACAAGGACATGACCCTGACCCCTTCGAAAGTGGCGGCAATTGCACGCTGCTGGACGTCTTCGAATCCGGGAATGCCAACAGTGACATCCTTGCCCGTCGTCCGACCCAGCAACGCCACCCCGTTGTAGGCTTTTTGGCCTGCCACCAGGGGTTCGTAACCAGCCTCCAGGAAGGCTTCCACGGGAAACCGGGCTGTCTCGCACTTGAGTTCCTGAAGGCACAGGACACTCGGTTGATGCCTGTCCATCCACTCCAGCACGTGATCCAGTCGAACCTTGATGGAGTTGACGTTCCAGGTGGCGATTTTCATGTGTCAGGCTCGGTCCATGGTCAATAAATCAGGAGAGTGCCATTGTATCCGCGTCAGGCTTGCCCAGGCACGGGACGAACCCGGGCATAGCGTTTCAGAGTACGTTCACGGGCCACGGTATGATTGACCCGCGGGGCCGGGTAATCCTGTCCGATGCGACACCCGGACGCCTGCTGCTCCAGGGACGACATGCTCCATGGCTCATGGATATGGGCTTCCGGTACCTGTGCCAGTTCAGGCACATAACGACGGATGAATACTCCCGTCGGATCGAAACGCCGGGACTGTGTCACCGGATTGAAAATGCGAAACCAGGGTTGAGCATCACATCCGGTAGAAGCGGCCCACTGCCACCCTCCGTTGTTCGCCGCCAGGTCAAAATCATTGAGCTGACTGGCAAAGTACTGCTCTCCCTGACGCCAGTCCACGCCCAGATCTTTCACAAGAAAGGAGGCTGCCACCATGCGCAGGCGATTATGCATGTAGCCTGTGGCGTTGAGTTGGCGCATGGCCGCATCCACAAGGGGATACCCTGTTTGTCCCGCTTTCCAGGCTTCAAAATCCAGAGGATCGTTATCAAATTCCAGTTCGTCGTAATGCGCCTTAAAAGCGGAAGACACCACATGGGGAAAATGAAACAGGATGGAAAAATAAAACTCCCTCCAGATAAGTTCCGACAGCCAGGTTTTTGCGCCAGGTCCGGAATCGGTCAGAGCCAAGGTCACCAAACGCCGGATGGACACAGTGCCGAAACGCAGGTGCACGGACAGGTAGGACACTCCACGACGCCCAGGATAGTCCCGCATTTCATGGTACCTGTCCATGCGTGGAAGAAAATCCTGCAACGTGGTGTGCGCTCCGGATTCCCCGGGTTGTATACCCAGAGAGATCAGGTTTGTGGCCCCAAACCCCATGGATTCCAGTGAAGGCAGGTCAAATCCGACAGGCGGAGGGGCAAGATGACTGAAATCCGGACTGGCAGGCGCAATGTGTGACTGATCCAGACGCTTCAGCCAGGCGTTCCGGTAAGGCGTGAAAACCGAATAGGGCTGGCCTGCTCCAGTCAACACTTCATTCCGCTCAAAAACCACCTGATCCTTGAAAGCATGAAACCTGATCCCGCGCCTCTTCAGAGCACGGTCCACCACCTCATCCCGTATCAGGGCCGCAGGTTCGTAGTCTCCATTGGCATAGACGGCTTGCACACCCAGTCGAACGGCAAGCTCGGGTATGGCCTGCATGGCCCAGTCATGCAACACCATGAGTCCGCCACCCCAAGTCGTCAGGACATCTCGCAATTCCCTGATGCTGTACCAGATAAACTCCACCCTGCGGTCTTTTACGGGGAGGGGGTCCAGGATGTCCCGATCGAAAACGAATACGCAATATACGCGCCCATGGGCCTTCAGCGCTTGCATCAAGCCCACGTTATCCTCGTGCCTCAGGTCTCGCCGGAACCAGAACAGTGCAGTTGTGTTTGAAATCATGTGATTCACTCTTTTTTAAAGGGAAGAATCCCACCCGCCCCGACCATCAGGAATGGATGGTCTGTGACCGGGAATATGAGATAATTCACCCATGGATTCTGTCAACCTGACCAATCATTTTCTCATTGCCATGCCTGCCATGCAGGATTCCAGTTTTTCCGGAACGCTGACCTACGTGTGCAAGCATGATGAAAATGGTGCCCTGGGAGTGGTGGTGAATCGCCCCATGGGGTTGACACTCGACAACCTGCTAAGCCAGATCGACATCCCTTCAAGCCATGCTCCACGACTGGAGCAACCCGTTTATTTCGGGGGACCAGTCCAGACGGACAGGGGATTTGTACTGCATAGTCCTGTAGGCAACTGGCGATCCACCTTGCGCATCAACGACTTTGTGGGCCTGACCACGTCCAGGGACATTCTGGAAGACCTTGCCCAGGGACAGGAATCTTCCCGAAGAATACTGGTCTCGCTGGGTTATGCGGGCTGGGAGGCAGGACAACTGGAACACGAAATTGCCCTCAACAGCTGGCTCACCGTCGAAGCACGAATGGACGTGATGTTTGACACGCCTGCAGAGCAGCGTCTGACCACAGCACTGAGCATCCTGGGTATTGATCCCGCCCATTTGTCCGATGTGGCAGGCCATGCCTGACGGGGAAGGCTTGGTTCTCGCCTTTGACTATGGGCTGAAGTTTACGGGAGTGGCCATTGGCGAGATTGGTACCGGTGTGTGCCGCCCTCTGGACACCTTGCAAACCACCACTCGGGCCGCTCGCTGGCTGGCTGTGGACACCCTCCTGAAAACATGGGAGCCTGCTGCCCTGGTGGTTGGCCTGCCCCTTGATGCGGAAGGCCTTGAGCAGGAAAGCACTCGGCAGTCCAGAAATTTTGCGCGCGAACTGGCACGTCGGTCAGGCCTTCCCACCCACATGGTGGATGAACGCTACACTTCGCTAGAGGCTTGGCAAACCCTCAAGCAGCAGGGAAAAACCCATGCAGAGTGCTCTGAAGAAGAACATGCCGAGGCTGCTGCATTGGTATTGCGCACCTATCTGGAGTCCTATCCTTCATGAATTCCCATCCACAACTGGACGAGCGGGGAAAACTCAAGCATCTGTTATCCATTGAGGGTCTGCCTCCAGCCACCCTGATCGAAATTCTGGATACGGCCCGTTCTTTCGAACAGGTGGCCCGTCAAGACATCAAGAAGGTGCCCCATCTCCAGGGTAAATCAGTCTTCAACCTCTTTTTCGAGGCCTCCACCCGTACCCGCACCACGTTCGAAATTGCCGCCAAACGGTTGTCCGCCGATGTCCTCAACCTCAATGTCAGCGCTTCCAGCCAAAGCAAAGGGGAAACCCTGCTGGATACCGTGGACAACCTCTCTGCCATGCAGGCTGACATGTTCGTGGTACGCCATGCGGAAAGCGGCGCAGCCCATCTCATCGCCCGTCATGTGGGCCCTGGCATCCACGTGATCAACGCAGGGGATGGCCGTCACGCCCACCCCACCCAGGCTCTGCTGGACATGTACACCATCCGCCACTTCAAGCACCGGTTCGACCATCTGCGGGTCGCCATTGTGGGCGACGTACTGCACTCCCGCGTGGCCCGCTCACAAATCCATGCGCTTACCACGCTGGGTGTCCCCGAAGTGCGTGTCATCGGTCCCCAAACCCTGATTCCCAGAGACGTGGAACGACTGGGAGTTCGCGTTTTCCATCACATGCCCCAGGGACTCAGGGATGTGGATGTGGTCATCATGCTGCGCCTGCAGAATGAACGAATGAATGGAGCACTGTTGCCCAGCCGGGACGAATATTTCAAGTTTTACGGGCTGACCCCGGACAAGCTGGCACACGCCCGCCCTGACGCCATAGTCATGCATCCAGGCCCCATGAACCGAGGGGTGGAAATCGACTCCGAGGTAGCGGATGGCGTCCAGTCAGTCATTCTCCAGCAGGTCACGTTTGGCATCGCCGTGCGCATGGCTGTCATGTCCATTCTGGCGGGAAAACAGGAGCGGCTGCCATGAAGATTCGCATCAACCAGGGTCGGGTCATGAACCCGGGCAACGGACTCGACGAAGTACAGGACGTATTCGTGGCCGCTGGTAAAATCGTCAGCATTGGCCAGGAACCCTCCGGGTTCACTCCCAACAAGGTCATTGATGCCCATGAAAAATGGGTGTTGCCAGGACTTGTGGACCTGGCCGCCCGCCTGCGGGAACCTGGTTACGAATACCTGGCCACACTGGAAAGCGAAATGTTTGCTGCGACAGCAGGCGGAGTCACCAGTCTGTCCTGCCCCCCCGATACCGATCCCCCACTGGATGAGCCGGGGTTGGTGGAAATGCTCAAGCACAGAGCCGCTAACCGGCATCAGGCCAACGTTTACCCGCTGGGTGCCCTGACTCAACAACTCAAGGGGCAGCGCCTGACTGAAATGGGAGAATTGCGAGACGCCGGATGCGTGGCTTTTTCTCAGGCCAACGCCCCGTTAACCGATACCCTGGTCCTCATGCGCGCACTGGATTATGCCGCCACGTTCGACTTTACCGTCTGGCTGCAACCTCAGGATCCCCATCTGTCAAAAGACGGTGTGGCGCACGATGGCGAGGTGGCGACCCGGTTGGGCCTTCCCGCCATTCCTGCCTGCGCTGAAACCATTGCCATTTCCACCATCATGGAACTCATGCGCCAGACCGGGGCACGAGTCCATCTGTGCCGCTTGTCGAGCGCAGCCGGATTGGCCCTGGTGCGCGCCGGAAAAGCCGAAGGTCTGCCGCTGACCTGTGACGTGTCCATCAATCACCTTCATCTTTCAGAACACGACCTGGGTTATTTCAATGCCCATTGCCGACTGACCCCGCCCCTGCGCAGTCCGGCGGACCGGAATGCCTTGCGTGCCGGCCTGTCGGACGGCACCATTGATGCTCTGGTGTCTGACCATGCCCCTGTGGACATGGATGCCAAACAACTGCCTTTTGAAGCGGCTGAACCGGGAGCCACCGGGCTTGAGCTTCTGTTGCCGCTAACCATCAAGTGGGCGCACGAAGACCGCGTTCCCCTGAAAACAGCCCTGACACGCATCACGCAAGCACCTGCCCGCATTCTCGGCATTGCTGCTGGACAACTTGCCATCGGTGGGGTGGCCGACCTGTGCATATTCGATCCACGTGAAGAGTGGGTCGTGACACCTCATTCCCTGAAAAGCCAGGGAAAGAACACACCCTTCCTGAACCTGCCCCTGCCAGGCCGGGTGACCCACACCCTGGTGGGTGGTTTTCTTGTTTACGAATCCAGCCCGCATTGAGCCCATTCCATGAATACGAACCCTTTGCTTGATTTTTCAGGGCTGCCCCGTTTTGCACACATCCAGCCTTCCCATGTGGAACCAGCCATGGACACCCTCATGGCAGAAAACCGCAAACTGCTCGATCAGGTGTTACTCAACGCAAAACATCCTTCCTGGGACAACTTTGTCATCCCCCTGGAAGAAGGCAACGAACGGTTGTCGCGTGCATGGGGTCAGGTAGCGCACCTCAATGCCGTGGTCAATACCCCGGAACTGCGCGATGCCTACAACACCACATTGCCCAAAATCACCCAGTACTGGGCCACCCTGGCCCAGCACGAAGGGCTGTTTGCGGGTTATCAAACCTTGCGACAGTCTCCTGATTTTGAAACGCTGACGCCCGCCAGGAAACGCATTGTAGAGAATGCACTGAGGGATTTCCGACTGGGGGGAGCGGAACTGTCCACAGAAAAAAAATCCCGTTTTCTGGAGATTCAGGAAGAGCAGGCCGCCACAGGCGCCCGTTTTGAACAGAACCTGCTGGATGCCACCAATGCTTTCGAGTATGCAGTGGACAATCCTTCGCAACTTGCCGGACTACCTGCCGATGTGGTGGCTGCAGCTCAGGAAACCGCACGACAAAAGGACAGGAAAGGCCACGTATTCACCCTGCATGCCCCCAGTTACCTGCCCATCATGCAGTACGCCGATTCACGCGAATTGCGTCAACTCATGTACAGGGCCAATGCCACGCGGGCTTCCGAATTCGGGCCGGCTGAGTGGAATAATGCTCCACTGATAGAACGACTGCTGGAATTCCGGGCTGAGGAAGCCAGACTGCTTGGTTTCGAAAGCTACGCCACCCTGTCCCTCGAACCCAAAATGGCCGACTCACCCCGGACTGTACTCACTTTCCTGCGCGACCTGGCACACCGTGCAAAACCGTTTGCCCGGCGTGACTGGGATGAACTGCGCGAATTTTCAACGAAAGAACTGGGCCTGGAAAATCTGGAACCGTGGGATGTGCCCTGGGCTTCGGAAAAACTGCTTCAAAAACGTTATGCGTTTTCGGAACAGGAGGTCAAACAGTATTTTCCGGAAGATCAGGTGTTGACCGGACTGTTCACGGTGATTCATCACCTGTATGGCCTCACGGTTTCTCCCGCAGAAGCGCCCCTATGGCATCCGGATGCGCGGTTTTTTGCCCTGCGCGATGCCAGCAGCCAGGAACTGGTGGGACAGTTTTATCTGGACCTCTATGCCCGCCCGGGCAAGCGGGGAGGGGCATGGATGGATGATGCCATTACCCGCTGCCGCAAGGCCACGGGCCTGCAAACGCCAGTGGCCTACCTCACCTGCAACTTTTCAGGTCCCGTGGAAGGCAAACCTGCACTTTTCACGCACGACGAAGTCATTACCCTGTTCCACGAATTTGGTCACGGCTTGCACCACCTCCTGACTGAAATGGAAGATCTCCCCGTTTCCGGGATCAATGGTGTGGAATGGGATGCCGTGGAACTTCCCAGCCAGTTCATGGAAAATTTCTGCTGGGAATGGGAAGTATTGTCTGGCATGACCCGGCATGTGGAAACGGGGCAACCCCTTCCCCGCGCGCTTTTCGACCGCATGCAGGCAGCCCGTCATTTCCAGAGCGGAATGCAGATGGTACGCCAGATCGAATTTTCCCTGTTTGACATGGAACTGCATGGTCCTTATCCACTGAAGGAATCCCACCTTCAGCTTCTGGATCGCATTCGCCGGGAGGTGGCCGTGGTGTTTCCTCCCGAGTGGCACCGCTTCCCCAACAGCTTTTCCCACATATTCGCCGGAGGCTATGCGGCAGGCTACTATAGTTATAAATGGGCAGAAGTGCTGTCGGCCGACGCTTACAGCCTGTTCGAGGAAAACGGGGGGCTGGATGCTTCCAGCGGCGCTCGGTTACGGCACGAGATCCTTGCCGTTGGCGGTAGCCGTCCTGCCATGGAATCCTTCATTGCGCTCAGGGGACGTCCTCCCACCATTGATGCCCTGTTACGACAACATGGCATGACCTGATGCGTTTATCCATCATCATTCCCTGCTACAACGAGCTCCGTACCATCGAGTCCATTGTCGATGCGGTGAATGGGTCATCCTATCCGGAAAAAGAAATCATCATCGTGGACGACTGCTCCACAGACGGCACCCGGGAAAAACTGAAAACGGAAATCGAACCTTCGGGTCGGGTCGCTCGCGTCATTTACCACGAACATAACCAGGGCAAGGGAGCTGCCTTGCGGACCGGAATACAGGCCGCCACGGGTGACCTGGTCATTATCCAGGATGCCGATCTGGAATATGATCCGAATGAGTATCCAAAGCTGATTGCCCCCATAAAAGATGGCAAGGCAGACGTAGTGTTCGGGTCACGTTTTTCAGGGGGTGAAGCACATCGCGTCCTGTATTACTGGCATCGTCTGGGCAACAGCTTCCTGACGCTCCTGTCCAACATGTTCACGGACCTCGATCTGACAGACATGGAAACCTGCTACAAGCTTTTCAGACGGGAAATCATCCAGCAGATCACGCTCGAGGAAAACCGCTTTGGATTTGAACCTGAAGTCACGGCAAAAGTGTCCAAGCTGAATTGCAGGATTTATGAGGTGGGCATCAGCTATTACGGGCGCACTTACGCCGAAGGAAAGAAAATCAACTGGAAGGATGGGGTGCGTGCGCTGTATTGCATCATCAAATACAACCTTTTCAGATGATGGCCTCAGGCCTGTTCTCCAGGATGCCTTCCTGGTTCATTGTTGCCGCGCTTTTTGCAAGTAGCCTGATTTGGCTTCCCCCTTATCCCCCCATGCTGGACCTGCCCCAGCACGCAGGGCAGGTTGAACTCCTGAGACAGTTCTGGAATGGGCAATCATCATGGTTACCCATGCTGCAAATCAACTTGTTCACCCCTTATCTCTTGGGGGATATTCTGGCTTTAGTACTCTCAGTGGCCATACCCGTTGTCTGGGCCCTGAAACTGGTACTGACCCTGGCATTTTTCCTGTTCCTTCTGGCCTGCTGCCTACTTCAGAATGAATTTGGCAGTGACCCACGCTTGAAATGGATGTTCATCCCAGCCTTCTTCTCGCTTTCTTATGATTTAGGGTTCTACCCCTTCATACTGGCATTACCCATTGGACTTTTTCTTGTTCTCGTGGCGTTGAGATACTCCAAACAGCCTTCAATGGCAAACGGAATCAAGCTGACCGGAATAGGCATCCTTCTCTTCTTTACGCATGGGCTTGTTTTTTTAATGGCATGCGCGATTGGCGGGTCCATGCTGCTGGTAACCCCAGCCCTCAGGTTTCGAGCAAAATTAACATCTGCATGGCCCTATCTGATGTTTGGAATCCTTGTAGTCGCATATCGCCTGCATGTCCACCATTCTGCAATGGCCCCACCGGGATATCGTCCTCTTTTTACCTGGAAGTGGGATTATGACCGTCTTTCATTCCTGAGAATTTTCTGGACATCTGATTTCCGGGGAGCACTGCTCT
>JAJZEL010000031.1 GCA_021828575.1 Pseudomonadota bacterium | reverse complement strand
AACAAAATATCCTACCTTATACGACGATTTTCCGCCACGGCAAAAAGCACACCATCCTGTTCATGCAACCGAGCCACGAGCTGGTGATTCACATGCTCAAGAATTTCAACGACCGTACCTTCCACGCGCCCCTTTGGATCAGTACCGGATGCCCTGACCATCACCCGATCCCCGTGGAGCACGCGACGCATTTCGCGAGGGGAAAGATACATGTCACCGCCTCCATCTTCCCTGATGGCAAACCCGTAGCCCTCAGGATGCCCTTCCACCCGGGCTCGTAACAAATCCAGTTTGGCGGGCAGGCATAATGCATTCCTGCGATTCCGCATGAGTTGACCGTCCCTTTCCATGGCACGAAGCCGGCGACCAAAAAGCTCGCGTTCCGCTGTGCGAATGGCCAGCATGCGTTCCAGTTGCTCTACGGTAATGGGAACTCCCTCCTGTTCCAACAACTGGAGTATGAATTCACGACTTGGCAAAGGCTCCGCATACTGCGCCTGTTCCCGTTCAAGAAAGGGGTCTTGCAGGCGCAGTGATGTTTTCTTGGTTGACAAAGTTTTTGTATCCTTTAAAATTCTCCGGCTTGAAGTGCCGAGATGGCGGAATTGGTAGACGCACCAGGTTCAGGTCCTGGCGGTGGCAACACTGTGGAGGTTCGAGTCCTCTTCTCGGCACCAACCCAACACCACAATCCTGCTCTCGCAGGCTTTGGTTAGTTAACCGATAAAACCCCAACAGACCATTATATATGTCCGAAGTGTCTCTTGGTGGCTCTGTCCCAATTTAAAGTCACAGCGGCGGAAAAAGATGTTTCCATGGGTCTGGGTCTTCCGCTGCCTCTATGGCATCCCTTGCCTTGGACAAATCAATTCTTTCGGGCTGAATCGCACTGTTTTGCTTGAGCGAAAAAAACACCTTGACCACAGGCGTCAACAGATTGTGTTCTCCCTGTTCCACCACCAAGGCAAGTCGGCCTGATTTAAGACGAACCAGTGTTCCCTGTGGATAAATACCCACCGTCCGAATAAAAGAGTGAAATACTTCCTTGTCGAAATGCCCTTCCTGCCATTCCACCATCTTGCGTATGGCTTCGGCGGGTTCCCATCCTTTCTTGTAACAACGGTCTGATGTAATGGCATCATACACATCGCAAACTGCGCCCATTCTGGCAAAGAGTGTGATCTTCTCTGCATCCAGTTTATCGGGATACCCCCTGCCATCCATGCGTTCGTGGTGATGGAGACAAACGTCCAGAACAACAGGGTCTTCCATTTTGGCTTCCACAAGCGCCTCATATCCCAGGAGCGGGTGGCCCTGGATAATGGAAAATTCCTCATCTGTCAGTCGGCCTGGCTTGTTGAGCACCTGATCCGGGACCATCATTTTTCCCACGTCATGCAACAGGCCCGCCACTCCGGCGCTGCGCAGGTCATCACCCTCAAGTCCCATCTGTTTTCCCAAGGCCACCATTAAGGCACAAACAGCCACTGAATGCAGATAGGTATAGTCATCCGCATTCTTGAGTCGCACAAGGCTCAAAAGCGCGTCAGTATTACGGGCCACCGACTGATGAATCTCATCCACCAGAGGATAAGCCTGATCCATGGGAATGGACTGCCCCATGCGTACTTCCGAAAACATGGCTACCACAGCCTTGCGTGCCTTCGCATGGACCAGTTTTGCGCGACTGATTTCGTCTTCGAAAGTGGCCTTGGAAATCGGTGGTGCCGATTTAACCCCGGCTTCCAATGACAAGAGCACGTCCTGTGAATCGTGCACGGATTGAGACTCGTCTCCCAATTCCACATCCAGCCCGCGGTCGGGATCAATCCAGACTTCATGGACACTACTGCCCAACAGCGCCCTGAGATCCTGGTCCGAGTTCAGTAAAAACGAAGACTTCCAAAAAGGGTGATCCATCCAGCTACCACAAATTTCATGGATGTACATTCCAATTCTGAGTTGTCTCACGGGAATTTTTTTCATATGCCGTAGGAAGCCATTTCAAAATATTCAGAAAGGTACTCCAAAATCGCCCGTTTTTGTCCGAAAAAACGAATCCGATCCCTTTTTTCCGCCATTTGGTGAACATACATGGGGTCATAATAATCAACCAGCAGAGCTTCAATCCAGATACGGTGCAATTCAATGGAACCAGTTTTCTGCTGCTGATCCAAAGCCTGATTCATAGTGGATATCAGGCTTCGGTAACGCTCGTCACCGACTCGAGAGCGAATGTGCCACAAACTGTCCTTTAATCTTGCTGAATAAGCCAGAAAACCCGCCTCCTCACCGAAAAACGTGATGAACTCATTGCTTTGCTCCCGCACATACTGACTCAGAACCCTCTGCACCCGATTCTCCAGAGAATCCTCCAGCCAGAGAAGTGGTGCTTTTTTCATGAGGTTTCGCAATGACAGGGGTAATGAGCGACTGCCTATCATGGCCCCTTCGTCCTCCAGCAAAAAACGGGTTATTCCCCGGTGACGCTGCCTGAGAAAATCAATGGCTAACCGGTGCTCAAAGTCCACCTGGGAGGGCTGCGACATCACCCGTCTGCCAAATCCAGAACCTCGATGATTGGCATGATGTTCCAAATCAACGGCTCCGGGAATCCGATCTAGCACTTCCGTTTTTCCCGTTCCAGTCAATCCGCCCAGCACCAGGAATTCACATTCCGCAATGGTTTTTTCAGTGCACTCCATTAAAAAGGAACGCATGGCCCTGAATCCACCAGGAACCCTTGGAACCCTCAAACCTTCGACTGCCAACCATGTTTGGACAATCTGCGAACGCAACCCGCCCCGGAAACAGTAAAGATGTCCCTGGGGATTTTCCCTGAAAAAAGCAGCCCAGCCTGACATGCGTTGACTGCGGAGTTCTCCACTCACCAGGCGATTCCCGAGCGCAAGAGCCGCCTCCTGCCCCCGCCGGGCATAACACAGACCCACCTTGTGACGTTCCTGATCATCCATCAGTGGTTGATTGACCGCCATGGGAAAAGCACCTTTTGCAAACTCCACAGGAGCCCGCACATCCAGAAGCGGAATATCCCCGACAAACAGACTGGTGTAGCTTCCCGAATCGTCAGTTTCCATCAATCAGCTCGACTGCCTGCTTTCCTTTTGGGACCATTTCCCCGACTAAATAAAGAGGCTGAGCCAATTGGCCGGCCAATTCCAGCAGGTCTCTTTCACCAGCCTCATCCACTGCCACCAGGAGCCCTCCGCTGGTTTGTGGATCGCAAAGCAGATTGCGCTGTGCGGGCGTCAATGAAGAAACACGATGTCCATAGCTTTCATGGTTACGTATTGTTCCACCCGGCACGCAATCCTGGGACAGGTAGTGGTCCACGTGCGGCAACCGTGGAACAGCACGACCCGCCAGCCTGGCGGTCAACCCGCTTCCATCAGCCATTTCCACCAGATGCCCCAGCAAACCAAAGCCTGTCACATCCGTCATGGCCCGAACCCCGGACAAACGGGAAAAACGACTTCCTGCCCGGTTGAATTCGCACATGAGATCTCGAGCCACTCCCTTGTCCGATTCCAGCAATAACCCCTTTTTTTCTGCTGTGGTGTATATCCCGATTCCCAAGGGTTTTGACAAATAGAGCCGGCACCCTGCCACGGCAGAATCATTGCGCTTGAGAAAGCGCTTTTCCACCACTCCCGTCACAGCCAACCCGAAGGGGGGTTCAGGTGCATCGATGGAATGACCACCAGCCAGAGGAATGCCTGCCTCCTTGCAAGCAAACCGCCCTCCGGACACCACAAGACGGGCCGCTTCCACGGGAAGCTTCTGGATGGGCCAACCCAGAATAGCCACGGCCATGAGTGGATCACCGCCCATGGCATAAATGTCGCTGATGGCATTGGTGGCGGCGATTCTTCCAAAATCATAAGGATCATCCACAATCGGCATGAAAAAATCCGTTGTGGACAAGACACCTCGTTCTTCATCCAGGGCATACACCGCCGCATCATCTCGACTGGCATGTCCTACCCACAACCGGGGGTCGGGTAAGAACAACTCGCCATCCTTGAGAATCACATCAAGGACTGCTGGCGATATCTTGCAACCACAACCAGCTCCGTGACTGAACTGGGTCAGTCTGATCCCATGCGGCGTTTCCCTTTCAATTCCGCCCTCAGACATTGCGCACCATCACGGATGAAGCTCGGGACATGCAAGGATCATGTTCCGCCATGTCGCGGCAGAGCTCCAGCGCCTGCTCAAATGTCTGAAAATAATTTTCCGCACCGAGCAATTCGATGATACCCGCTCGTTCAAGTTTTTTGCTGACCCGCTCATTGGCCCCGGTCACCATGACACGCACACCCCTTTTTTTAAAATTTCCTATGACTTCTTCCAGTGTTTGCAACCCGGTGATATCCATGAACGGTACCCAGCGCAACCGGATAATGAGGACACAGGGGTCCGAATGGGTATTGGCCAGAGCACGTTCAAAATTTTCCACTGCACCAAAAAAGAAAGGACCTTCCACCGAATACACCAGCACTCCAGGTGGAAGCTGACTCATGCCACCGTTTGAAAGTTCGTACTTCAACTCCTGTTCAGTGGCCTGCTTCACTTCCATGCTGGAAGACATGCGACGGAGAAAATGAAGGGTTGCCAAAATGACCCCGATATTGACAGCCACCACCAGGTCCGCAAACACGGTCAGGAAAAACGTGATCAGCAGGATAGCCACATCCGCCTGAGGAGCTCTTCGTATCATCTTGAAGAAGTGTCGTGCCTCACTCATGTTCCACGAGACAACAAACAGGATGGCTGCCAGGGTGGCCAGTGGAATATTCACCGCCAGCGGAGCCAGGATAAGGGTGATCAGCACCAGTGTAACTGCATGTACCAGTCCCGAGAGCGGGCTGAGACCCCCATTGCGAATATTGGTGGCAGTACGAGCAATGGCACCCGTGGCGGCAAAACCGCCAAACAGGGGGGATAACAGGTTTCCAAGCCCTTGGCCAATCAATTCCTGATTGGAATCGTGTCGGGTCCCTGCCATACCATCCGCCACCACTGCCGACAAGAGTGATTCGATGGATCCCAGCAAGGCAATGGTAAAGGCTGGACCGATCAGAACCAGAATGCGGTGAAATGAAAGATCCGGCACATGGAAATGTGGCAATCCTTCCGGTATTCCTCCAAAAACGCTCCCTATGGTACTGACAGTGGGAAAATGCATGATGGATTGCATGAGGGTACCCAGTATCAAAGCCACTAACTGCCCCGGTACCTTGCGAATCACGGGCAACCGGGGAGTGACCAGAACCAGGGCCAGCGAAAGCAAGGCCACGCCCGTAGTGGGGGCATCCCATTGAGGCAATTCCTGCACCAAATACCAGAGTTTTTCATGGAAATGAATACCGGATACTGCAGGAAGGCCAAAAAAATCTTTCCATTGACCCACCCAGATAATAATGGCAATGCCTGCAGTAAAACCCAGAATGACGGGAGCTGGTATGAATCGGATGATGCTCCCCAGTCCTGCCAATCCAAACAGCAACAATATAATCCCGGCCATGAGTGTGGCCACCTGAAGCCCATCCATGCCATACCGTGCAGTGATTCCGGAGAGTATGACGATGAACGCCCCTGTGGGCCCGGCAACCTGAACGCGGCTACCCCCAAAAAGAGACACGCAAATGCTGGCCACGATGGCAGTATACAAACCCTGCTCGGGCTTGGCGCCCGAAGCAATGGCGAAAGCCATGGAGAGAGGCAGGGCGACCACCCCCACCACCAATCCGGATATCAGGCTGGTCCCCCAATAGGAGCGGGATAACAAGCCAGCCTTATGAGCTTCCAGCAGGGCGATCACGATGTCTGAAAAAAACGTAATGGCTGATGCTAGCACACAAAGAAAAAACGGGGGTTTCCCCCCGCAGGTTCATGCTTCAACCATTTTCCGGGCGCTCCATATCTTTTTCTTGTACTTGCCTTCACCTACAGGGGCAAGCCCGATATTGAACACTTCCACCCGGTCTCCGATTTCGATTTGCTCACGCAGGAATGCACGCTGCAAATCAACTCCGGTATGACGAAGAGTACGAGCATCATCTTCAATGTCCGCAAAAAACGTACGGTACGTACGCCCCGAAAGGTCCTTGCGTTCCACGTAGCCCGTCTTTCGCAGCACTCCCTTGTGGGAGGTGACCACTTTTGGCGCCTCCATCCCGGGGTACTGCTTGTTCTGTGAAGCGAGGGGTACCTTGCGCGCAGCATCTTCCTGCCTGAGTTCTCCCATGGTTTTTTCCACATCCTGCTGATTCTTCCTGAACCGGTCCAACTCCGGCGCCGTTGCCGGACTGGGAGGAAGAATTCGCCATGGGCGCTTGTTGAGCAGATTGTCCGGGATTTCCTCTTCTATCAGCAAGCCTGCATCCTCCAGGGTTTTTTCCATCAACCGGACAACCCGCAAATCCTGCAAGGATTCAAATTCAAGTTGTTCATCCGGCAATGAAATACGCCCCCATGGACGCTGTGGTTTGACCCTCATGCCAGCACCACCCGATTGCAGGGAATTGACCACCTCGCCGGCACGGGTTCTTAGCCGACGTACCACGTAAGCACCATACTTCCTGGCTAATGACTGGTAGTCCAGCCAGAGAACTCGTACCACGCGATTCTCGTTGCGATAGAAATGGCAGACGACACTGTATCCCTGGCCATACCTGATCAGTGACTGTCCACCCAGACATTCAGGGTTCGTCGTGAAATTCCCGGATGACTGGGAGTCACGACTTTCCTCCATTGCCTCTGATACCCTGAAAGGATCAGGAGCAGAGCACGAAATGGTAGAAGATACTGCAATCCGACTCTCCTCCCTTTTTTCCTGTCCGCTTTCCCTGCCGCTTCCCGTGAACCAACGGGCTTTAAACATCAATACCAGGCAATACGCTGCCCTGAATACCCCTTGAACCAAATCAAATGCAATCATTGCCAATCCTCCATAAGGGTCCGGAAGACTTGCAATGATTCCCGCCAGACGGCGAGAAGCAAGCCGTCCGGCACAGGAACTACTTCACACCAGGAAATGCCCAACATTTCACCGGCGACACCCCGCAAGGGTTCAAGGAAAACCGTTTCCTTTATGCCCGGCCACGATAACCGGCCGCGACAACATCCTGTAGCCAAGTACTGCAGGATTTTCCTGCTGGTCGTTTAAAATCACTCCATGCATACTCTCAGGACCGCTGACATCCGTTTTGAAAACGGCATTCCCTTCTCAAACGAATATGGGGATGTCTACCATTCCAGGTCAGGCGGTATGGCCCAGAGCCGCGCTGTCTTCCTGGCAGGCAACGGATTTCCTGAACGATGGTTGCACAAAGACACCTTTCAGATTCTTGAGACGGGATTTGGAGCAGGGCTCAATTTCATCGCCACATGGGAATCGTGGCAAAACACCGTCAAGAATCCCCATGCCCGCCTTCATTACGTGGCGTTCGACAAACACCCGCTTCTCAGGGAAGACTTGGTACGCATCTGGTCGTCATATCCCGAACAACGCCCATTCTGGAGCGCCCTGGTGGATTCCTGGCCGCCAGCCACACCGGGACATCATCATTTGTACCTGAACAATGACCAACTGCACCTGATGCTCGTCTGGGGTGATATTTCAGAGACATTACCGGATCTTGCCATGGCAGCCGATGCCTTTTTCCTGGACGGGTTTGCCCCACATAAAAACCCCGATATGTGGAGCGCGCAGGTGATCCAAGGCCTGGCCCGTCAAGCACGGCATTCAGCTACTCTGGCCAGTTGGTGTGTAGCTGGCGATGTCAGGAGACAACTGGAAAAACAGGGGTTCAGGGTATGGCGATCTACCGGCTTTGGAGGTAAACGCCATCGCCTCGAAGGGGTGTTCGACCGCATTCCTTGTGATGCCTATTCCGCGATGACCACCCCCACCAGAAATCCTGCGCTGTTCCGGTCAGCAAATCCCCTGCCCCGCAAAGCGCTGGTGATTGGCGCCGGCATTGCCGGCTGCCTCATTTCAGAACACCTGATACACCGCGGCTGGTCCGTCATCCTGCTGGATCGTCATGAAAACCCGGCAGGTGAGGCTTCTGGCAATTCGGCGGGCATCGTCCGCCCGGCACCTTCCCTGGATGACAACTTTTCTGACAGGCTCACCAGAACAGCCTTTCTGCATACGCTAAAGACCCTGCAAAGACTGTCGTCGGACCTCTATCCATTGCTGGAAGGACTGAATGGCGTGGTCATGCCTGCTCTTGATGATGAAGAACACAAAGCACAACAGACACTGCTGGACCGCCAGCACTGGTATGAGGCCCTTCTGGAAAGATTACCTCCAGGATTCAATGGGCTCCGGACCCATCAGCCACTGATTCATGGGGGCTGGCATATCCCTCTGGCAGGCTGGGTCAATCCTGTTCAATACTGTCAGGCAGCCATCGCTTCCTGCGGACAGGGATTATCCGCTTTATGGCAATCACCCGTTGCCCACCTGAAAAGATCACACACCGAATGGCTCGCGCTGGATTCGGAAGGGGTCCTGCTGGCCAAAGCCCCGGTGGCCATTCTGGCGCTTGGTGCCCAGCTCCTTGAGCCCCTTCACGGCTGGTCCCTGAGTATCCTCAGGGGGCAAGTCACCAGTGCAGGGCCAGACCCTTTTCCACCTGGCAGTCCGGTGATTTGCCAGAACGGTTATCTCATTCCGGGCCTGAATGGGCGCATTCTTTCCGGAGCCAGTTATGACAGGAAGAGCGATGCACATCCTGACATGGATATCCAGACCCATAACCTGAGTCGGATCCGTGGCATGCAACCCGACTGGAAACCGGCCCCCGGAACGGTCCTTGATCGCGTGGGATTCAGGGCTGTTGCCCGTGACCGCATGCCCATCGTGGGCGCCGTTCCCAACCACGAACAGTTGTACAGCATCATGGGGCTGGGTTCCAGAGGGCTGACCTGGGGAAGTCTCATGGCAGAGTTTCTGGCTGCTCTTCTCAATGGCGAACCCTTGCCCATGGAAAAGTCACTGGTGGAAGCTGTTGCTCCTTATCGGCCAGCAGTTTCCAGTTGATGACCCAGCATCTCGGCAGCATGCTGTCGTGTCGTGGCCGTAATGGTCACACCTCCTAACATCCGTGCAATCTCCTCAATCCTGCTTTTGGCATCCAGTTTTTCTACGGTACTATTCAGCTGTGCCCCCTCTTCCTGCTTGAGCACCCTGAAATGATGATGTCCGCAGGCAGCCACCTGGGGAAGATGAGTAACACAAAGCACCTGACAGGTTCTTCCCAACGACTCAAGCAGACGGCCCACAATTTCGGCCACCCGCCCACCAATCCCGGTATCCACTTCGTCAAAAATCAGGGTAGGCACGCTCGTCACTTCCATGAGAGCCGTCTGAATGGCCAGACTGATGCGCGACAACTCCCCTCCGGAAGCCACTTTCGCCAGAGGCTCCGGTTCCACTGAACCATGGGTGGCCACCCGAAATTCCACGGTTTCCAGACCAAGGGACGAAGGTTCAGCCAAAGGGGGCAGCACCACCTTGAACTGTCCATGCCCCAAAGCCAGCCTGCCAAAGGTTTCCGTCACCACTCGCGCAAGGCGGGCAGCAGCCTCCGTACGTCGTTCGGACAATTGCGTCGCCACCGTCAGATAGGCATTTTCGAGTTGCCTGACCTGTTCTTCCAGCCCCGCAGGACGGGCAAGGCCCTCCAGTTCTTCCAGTCGCCGACGACTGTCTTCGAGTCGTTGAGGCAATTGCTCCGGCTTCACACGCAAACGACGAGCCAATCCCACCACACGGCCCATGCGCCGGTCCAGCTTTTCCAGTCCTGCCTCATCCGTTTCCAGAGAAAAACCGTAGCGCCTCAAACTCTGGGCGGTTTCTTCCACCTGTATGCGCGCAGATTCCAGAAGCCCTTCCAAGGAACCCAGCGACGGATCATAAACGGTCAACCCGGCAATACGATCGCAGACCCACTGCAACTTGCTGGTGACCGCCTCTTCCGATTCCTGCAAAACATCGAGAAGCTCCTGAACACCTTCCAGCAAAGTACTGGCATTGGACAGGCGGGCATGATCCTGCTGAAGCATTTCCCAATAGCCATCCTGCACTTCGAGGTCTTCCAGTTCACGCACTTCCTCAGTACAGGAAAGCAGTTCCAGTTGCAACGTTTCTGCCTGGGTAATGGCTTCTTCCCGTTTTTTCCGGGCCTCCAACCAGGCCGCACTGGCGGCTGCCACTTGTCGTGCCAACCCGGTAGCCCCCGCATAGGCATCAAGCAATGCACGTTGGGTAGACAGGTGCTGCAGGGTTTGGTGGGCATGCTGCCCATGAATGTCCAACAACTGCTCTGAAAGGGCCTTGAGCTTTTGCAAGGGCATGGGAACCCCGTTGATGAAGGCACGGGTTTTGCCCGACTTGTCCAGAACCCGTCTCAACACGCAAGCTTCCCCAGCATGCACCTCGTGCTCCATTAGCCAGGTGTTCACCGGCCCGGTTTCGGATATCTCGAATTCAGCCACCACTTCCGCCCGTTCTGCCCCCGAACGCACCAGTGATGCTTCACCACGTCCCCCCAGGGCCAGAGACAAAGCATCGATCAGAATGGATTTTCCGGCACCGGTCTCCCCAGTCAGCACCGTGAACCCGGAGCTGAATTCCAGATCCATCTGCTCAACGATGACAAAATGGCGAATGGACAGTGAACGCAACATGGATCAGTCTCAGAACTGCGTTCCCCAACGCAGCTTTTCCCTCAGCATGGCGAAATAGTTGTGACCCTGGGGATGCAGGAGTCGAACCGAGTCTTGCGCCAAAGCCACCGTCATGTGGTCTCCCGGACTCAGCATCATCTGGTCTTGTACATCAAAGTTGACAAACGCCCCCTCGCCTTTCTTGAGAATCACTTCCACCTGGCTCCTGTCATTCAGGACCACTGGACGGTTGCTCAAGGTATGAGGGCAAATGGGAACCAGTAGCAACGCCCCGAGGCCAGGGTGCACGATGGGCCCCCCACTGGACAATGCATAAGCAGTGGACCCCGTTGGGGTTGCCACAATCAGACCATCCGCTCTCAGGTTATACACAAACTGGCCATCCACGAAGACTTCCAGATCAATCATGCTGCCCCGTGCCCCCTTGGTCAGCACCACGTCATTCAGGGCCTGAATGCCACCGACCCAATGCTCATTGTCCATTCTGGCTATCCTGGCATTGAGAAGAGCCCGTTTTTCCTCAATGTACTTCCCGTCCAGCACCTGCCCCAGCATGTGTTCCATGGATTGGGCCGGAATATCGGTCAGAAAACCCAGTTGCCCCAGGTTGATGCCAATCAGCGGTACCCCCTGAGGAGCCAGAACTCTGGAGGCATGCAATAACGTGCCATCGCCTCCCAGAATCACCACCAGATCCGAGCTTCTGCCCAGATCGTCAAGCGACGCCACCGGAAACCGGACATCCTGCAGACTGGTGGCCGAGCGTTCGTCCAATGTAACGGATATTCCACGACGTCCGAGATACTGCAACAGTCGTTCCAGAGTGTCAGCCACATTCCTGCGATCAAAACGGCCAACGATGCCTATGCGTTCAAAGGAAGAAGTCATGCGCTGAATTAAACCACATTTCAGGTAGAATGAAGCGCATGTTAAATGAACGTGCCCGTGCGCTTCTCAAGACCCTTGTAGAGCGTTACATTGAGGATGGACAGCCTGTGGGTTCCAGGGCGCTGGCCAAGGCTTCCGGCCTGGAACTCTCGGCGGCCACCATCCGCAATGTCATGGCCGACCTGGAAGAACTGGGATTCATCACCAGTCCCCACACGTCGGCCGGGCGCATTCCCACTCCCCGCGGTTATCGTTTTTTCGTTGACAGCCTGCTGACAGTCAAACCCCTGGAGCAGCAAACCATCTCGCAACTTGAAGGCCAGTTTCACGCAGCCGACCCTCAAAGGCTGGTTTCCTCGGCCTCACAGCTCCTATCGGAATTGACCGCCTTCGCTGGCATCGTCCGGATTCCCAGAAGGCGCAGCATGGGTTTTCGACACGTGGAATTCCTCAGGCTCTCTGAAAGGCGCCTGCTGCTGATCATCGTCACTCTGGAAGGCGAGGTGGAAAATCGCGTCATCCTGACCGAACAGGCTTACGATGCATCCCAGTTGTCCCGCGCGGCACAATACCTCAATGAACATTTTTCCGGTTGTGACTTTGATGGCATTCCTGCCACCTTGCGTCAGGAACTGCAATCTCTGAGCCGTGACATCCAGACACTCATGACCACCGCCCTCGAAGTGGGTGGTGAAGCCCTTCGGGCACGCAACGACGGCTATGTGTTATCGGGCGAAAGTCGCCTGATTCAACGTGACGATGTCATCAGTAATATGGACCAGCTGCGAAGGCTGTTTGACGTCTTCGAGCAAAAAACCGGCCTGCTCCAGTTGCTGGATGTGAGCCAGCGCGCTGAAGGCGTACAGATATTCATTGGCGGCGAATCCAATCTGGTCACTCTGGACGA
>JAJZEL010000087.1 GCA_021828575.1 Pseudomonadota bacterium | reverse complement strand
AGACAAATTACCCCAAGTTGATGCCCTGAACGGACCGCCCGCCCGCGTTGCTGTCAAAATTCAACAGGCTGGTTTCAATCGCCGGAAAGTTCGTCGAGTTGTTTCAATAATTCCCGGTAGGTGGTTGCATGGTGCTGATAGAACGGATCATTGGCGTGCGCGACCAAGGCCTGTGGGTCGCCTTGTAATGGTAGGATCAAACCTGCGGCCGCATAGTTCACAGAAACCCCACCTCCGTTCTGGTTGAAAGCGTGGGTTGCCGCGCCATTCTTGGGCGCGCCAAAGAAGAAGATCTGTTCTGTTTTCACGTACGCGTCGATTTTTTCCTGCAATGCTGTGGACACGATTGAGCGCAGTGAGGTTCCAATTTGTGCGACTTCTTGGATACCCTTGAGCCACACCGGTTTACCGCCGATGTCGTAGCTCCAGTCTGAAGTCAGTTCGAACGTGAAGGGAACACGGGTTATTGGGTCTAGATCATTATTGATTACGATGGCATTGCCATGCCAGTTTGTAACGTACATGAAGTCATTGGCAAAATCCACATTGCCAGGTTTGGGTTGAGCGAATACGTAGGACTTCAGTTGGAACTGGCCTTCAGAGAGCCCAGCCAGGTGATCTTCCATCCCAAAGTAAAGCAGTGCCTGAGTCAATGTGGCCATGGCAGCGCCCTGGCTATGTCCCACGATGTAGAGTTGAGCCCCTTGGGGAAGGTTCAGCAGTTCGTGTAAGGCCCCGAAATCGTGATCAAACAGCAGTGAGAAAGTGGCATAGGCAAAGCCAGCATGGACTTCTGCACTGCTGGTCATGCCAAAGCGGATTGGCGTGTCGTCGATCGTCAATCCGTTCACTGCTTTGATCGTGGTGGCCAACAGGTCCTCCACCACACTGGGGTGGCTGGTGATGACCGTGCCGCGTATGGCCAGCGCGAAGGCGCTGCGGTCCTTGTTGGCGTACAGGATCCAGGCATTCTGAAACGGGCCGAAGCCGTTGCACCGGGGATCGCCTACCAGGGCTTGGGCATCCTTTTGCGCATCGCCGCTCAGTGCCACAGGGCAATCCTGAAGGCGGTTCTGTAAGGCATGCGAAGTGCTGTGGCTTGCGAGCGCTTGGGCAACCTTTTCACGGCTGTCCGTCTCCTTATACCAAACGCGACTTTGAATCGGGTTGAATTTGGCATCATAGCCGGTGCGCAACCGGTCATCCTGACTGTCCAAATCAACGCAGAATTCCAAAAATTCCCTGGCATTGGCTACAACGATGTCAGGCTTTTGCATGCCCTTTGTGCTCAGGGACGGTTCCTTCCCGACGCGGGTTATCGAAGGGGGGGTGGCACAGCCTGCGAGCAGGAAAAAAATTCCCCACAGAAAAATCCCCCTATGGATGGCTATGGGCAATTTCACTGTTTCCTCCTGAAGCTGTAGCGTTGCACAACTGAAACCTGCAAACAAATGTATGAACACCGCTTGGATTCATCATACAGATTATGCCGGGTACAACAACCCTGAAACCCGCGAGAAAAGTATCTGGAGGTCTTTGCGGTAGGGGAAGGTGGTTTATGCCATACTGTGCAGGTCACCGCATCGGGCTGGGCGCGGGTCGCCGGGCGGATGCGAGATTTCGGATGCCGTAGCGTGATTGAACAGAACGGTCACTGATTCCGGTAGTCGTGGTGGGTGGCGTGTTGATTGGGGAGAGGACATCATGTTCAACTCTGCAATTATCGATACCGTCATTGGTCTGATGCTGATGTATGCATCCTTGGCCCTGGTTGTTTCAGGAATCAATGAGTTTTTTAGTGCCCGGTGTCGCTCTCGTGCCAGACTGCTGGAACAGGCGATCTGTCAGTTTGTTGGGGACGACCTCTTCAAGAGTTTCTATACCCACCCCCGCATCGCTTTTCTGACGCAGGAACCAGATAATTTCTCACCAGGGCTACGCCTGCCCAGCTATCTCGAGGCCAGCACTTTCTCGAATGTGCTGCTGCACACGGTCTCCGATCACCTGAAATCAGAGATTCAGCGGGTCACTTCGGACGATCGCGCCATGCCTGGAGCGGGGCATTTCGCTGGATTGCAAAGGGCCATCCAGCAGCGACTGACGCAATTACCTGCAGCGACGACCCAGTCAGGCAATGACGCAGAGCTGCGGTTTTGGCGCCTGATGAGCGAAGCCGCCCACCGGGCAGAAAGCGTAGGGCAGACGCCCAGTGAGAAGCTGGCAGCGCTGCATGAGGAACTGGAACGGTTTTATAAGGAAGTCATGGACCGTGCTGCCGGTTGGTACAAACGGCGCAGCCACTGGGCTTCCTTCTGGGTGGGCCTCATGGTTTGCATTGCCCTCAATGCCGATACCCTCATGGTAGCCCGTTCATTGTCGGTCTCGCCGGCACTTCGTGCCAATCTTGTGAAGAGTGCGATCATCGACACAAAGCCCGGCCAGGGAGGGGGTCCGTGCGTCAATAACGCTCCAGGCGGGCCTGAAGCGGGTCCGAAATTTCAGGCGGGCAATCCGAATTCCGGGTGCCTGTCTGCCCAGGATGCACGATCGTCCCAGCTGGGTGCGGCATTTCCCATCGGTTGGATGGCAGCGGAGCAACCCCAATGGACCGCCCTCACCTTCCTCATGAAGGGGTTGGGAATTTTAATATCCGCTCTGGCGGTTTCCCTGGGTGCGGTGTTCTGGTTCAATGCGTTGAAATCAGTGTTGCGCCTGGCCGGGCGGGTACCGGATGCGGAGGTTCCGCAGAAGACGGGTGCAGGCAGTGTGGGAGGCGTTCCATCAAAGCCAATGCCTTCCATGGCGCTGATGGCCGCCAAAGGGATGGAACTGGAAAACAAGGGAGCAGTCAGCCTGCGATGGGCCTGCCGACTCCTCAAGGCCTGTCAGTGCACTTACGTCATTGGGCCAAACGGTGTTACAAACTG
>JAJZEL010000154.1 GCA_021828575.1 Pseudomonadota bacterium | reverse complement strand
ACTGCTGGTCGCCTACCACGTCCCCCTCAGCATTTGGGCGAGTTAATCGATGCGTCGCAAACCATAGGAATACAGCTGGGCATGCGGGTCGACTCCCACGCCGTTGTCACTGATTTCCACCAGCAGACCGCCATTCCCGGCATCCTGAACTCCCACCTCCACGTCACTGGCCCCCGAGTGCCGAACCACGTTGGTCAGGGCTTCCTGGATAATGCGGTAAATGCACACGGATAATCGTTCGTCCAGAGTCAGGCCGCCGTGATCCACGATCACCTGACAGCGTATGCCCGAACGTGCCGTGAACTGGTCTGCCAGCCACTCGATGGATGCTGCAAGCCCCAGATCGTCAAGCAACCCGGGGCGCAGGTGCGCCGCGATCCGCCGAACGGAGTCCACGGTCCCCTCAAGGATGTCGGACATGGACTGCAAACGTTCACCAACAGCCCCATCCCTGGAGACACGTTCGGACAGCCAGGCCACATCAATGCGCAGGGCGGTGAGCGCCTGACCCAGTTCATCGTGAATTTCCCGGGCGATGCGCTTGCGTTCCTGCTCCAGAGCACTGTCACCATGGCCCGACAAGCTGAACACCAGCCCATTCCAGAGAACCCCCCCCTTTCCCGCCCTTCTGGGAACGGCGCGGAGCAAGATTTGCCGCCCCCCCTGGTCACCCAACGAAATCCGGCCCGACCAGTGCCATTCCCCCAGCGTGCCGGCTGACCTGTCACGCGAGGACAGAAAGGCTTTTTTTTCTTGACCATCCAGCAAGGACAGGAACCCTGTCAAGTCTGAAACCACGACAGCAGGATCCAGTCCGCACACGAGGAAGGCCCCTTCACTGGCAAAGACAAACCGTCCATTCTGCCCATCCAGGAGATACTGGAACAGCATGGCCGGCATGCTGTCGACCATGCCTACAACGGCGTCTTCGCCAAACACCCAATCCTTTTCAGGTTCCCTCAATTTCCCTTGTCCTGAAGATTGTCCACTGACCCATTCGGCCAGAGGCCTATGCGCACCCAAATCACTGGCATTATGGCGCACACGCATGATCTTTTCATCTGTCGGAATTCATTAGACGGTCCGGATGTTCGTCATGAAGCAATGTAAGTGGCGGTAAAACCGGATTCGCCTGTACTTCCAGCTTGAGTTTTCTCCCTCCAGTGACAGAGAACCCCTGATGCTCGTAAAAGGAAAGTGTTCTTTCAAATTGGGGCAGTGGAGGGGTAGTCACCTCCCGGCGCCGCCACCCCCGGGACCGTGCGTGCACCTCGGCCGCTGCCACCAGCAGGGCGCCAACACCATGGGAACGCCACTCCGGCACCACATAGAATTCCGGGATGATGCCAAAGGGCCCGCCAGCATAGAGTGCACAACTTTCGCTCAAGGTCACGACCCCAATCATCCGCCCCCCATTTTCGCGCGCCACAAATGCCACATACTGGCCCACATGGATGAATTGGCACAGTTGAGATGACGACTGGGCAACATCAAAAGAAAAGACCCGCTCTCCCATAACTTCCATGATTTCGTCCAGAAGCAAACCGATCAACCGAGCAATGTCTTCCGCATCAGCAGGTAGGGCTTGCCCGACCTCAAAGGAATTTTCTGCCATGGTTACACCCCCTCTCATCATCACGCAGAATTATCACGGTAAAGGGGGCACACAAACAGAAAATTGTCAGATCACATCTAATAGCGATGAAGCCGTGATACCGATAGAAAGCTGCAGCGGCCTCGTCTTTTGCCTCCACTTGCACAGGTTACGGCGGTATTGAAATGAACACCAATGCCTGCCGTGGAACCCTTCATAAAATTAGCACTCCAACCTTCAGAGTGCTAAAATAGCTCCCAACAGATGATCCGGAGGATCGTAGCCATGTCTGAAATGACTTTGCCGATGCCAGCAGCACCCCTTGCCGGGAGCCTGGAACAATACATCCAGAGCATTTCCCATCTTCCTCTGCTAAGTGCAGAGGAAGAAGTTGCCTTGGGCAGGCAATTGCGCGACCACAATGATCTGCAAGCCGCCCAAAAAATGATTTTGTCCCACTTGCGTCTCGTGGTGTCCATTGCACGCCAGTACAGTGGCTACGGGTTGCCCCAGGCCGATCTCATCCAGGAAGGCAACGTGGGCCTCATGAAGGCAGTGCGCCGTTTCGACCCAGAAAGGGGGGTCCGACTGGTGTCCTTTGCCGTGCACTGGATCAAAGCCGAGATCCACGAATACATCATCAAAAACTGGCGCTTGGTGAAAATTGCCACCACGAAAGCCCAGCGTAAACTGTTTTTTGGATTGCGCAGTCTGAAACCAGGCTTTGCCGCCCTTTCCAGCAGGGAAACACAGCACATTGCCCAATTGCTCGGAGTCCGCCCTGAGGATGTCAGCGAAATGGAAACCCGCCTTTCCGGGCAGGATATTTCCCTGAACCTGTCGCCCGATGAAGATGAACACTGGGTAAGCCCGGCCACGTGGCTGGCAGATGAGTCTGCCGGCCCTGTGGAACAGCTGGAGTCCATGGAGCGGGAGCATCTATCCCAAAACATGTACCGTGCCCTTGAGGAACTGGACGAACGCAGCCGGATGATCGTGTCTTCCCGCTGGCTGGCCGGGGAAGGGCAGAGCAAGACCCTTCAGGAACTGGCCGCACAGCTGGACATTTCGGCTGAACGCGTCCGTCAGATCGAAGCCCGCGCCCTGCAAAAACTGCGCCTGGCCCTCCTGCCAGTTGCATGAGCCGGTACCATTGCGTCATCACCAACGCGCGGTGCGCCGTACGGTTGGGCATTCACGACTTTGAAAAAGGCGGACCGCAACCCATTCTGGTGTCGGTCAAATTTTCTTTTCCCTTCAACGTCATGAACCGCATCCGCCATATTGGCGATACGGTGGACTATGAACCCTTGCGTGACCTGATCCGAAGCTGGGCCGAACGCCCCCATGTGGGC
>JAJZEL010000111.1 GCA_021828575.1 Pseudomonadota bacterium | reverse complement strand
ATGCACCTTCACACGAGTCATCCTCAAGAAATCGCTGCACCATGCACCCGTAATCTTCTTCATGAATCCAGCTTATCCACTGCCTGCCGGAACCCAAAGAGACAGCCACGCCCCGCCTGGCGGGCCGACACATTTTTTCCAGCATGCCTCCCTGACTGCTCAGGACCACACCTGTCCGCAACAGGCAGACCCGGACACCCCATGCCTGCGCTTCCCGGGCCGCATTTTCCCATTCAGAGCACAACAGGGCTGAAAAACCTTTGCCCGACAAATCCGCTTCCTTGAAAACACGTGCGTCATCAAATCCGTAATAACCCACCGCAGAACCACTCAACAACACTGATGGTTTGCGCTGGGCAAGGCGAATTCTGTCCACCAGAAAGTGCGTCAGTCCCACCCGACTATTCCAGAGGGCCTTTTTTCTTGCATCCGTCCAGAAATGGTCGACAACGGATTCCCCCGCCAGATTGATGATCGCATCAATCTGCACATCCGGGGCCCACTCTTCCAATGATCGCCAATGTCTGACGGAAGTATTTCCCAGGCGTTCCCAGACCCGCGAAACCCGTCTCGACAAAACCGTCAGTTCGTGTCCTGCGTCGGCAAATCGCTTGCAAAGCCTTGCACCAATCAGTCCGGTTCCTCCGGTCAGCAGTATTTTCATGTCCGATGGCCAACAATCACTACTCGTTTCCCTTCTGTTCATCCCCAATCTGCCTGCCGGTCATTAGACCATAAGCCAGTACAATTCATCTCAATTTCCGATCGAATGATGTGATGTAATATTCAGGTAGCAGTTGACTACCTTCTACCCCACAACGGAGAACAAAGTGCTCCCGAAATTCAGCGAACTCAGGATCAGTCTCATGGGCTTCCTGATCCTGACTGTCGTGACCGTCGTCACCGGGCTCACCGTCTATGTGGTGACGCAAAAGCAGGCCGAGATCCTGTTGAGCAAGGGGCTTCAGGTCACGCTGCAAAACGGGGCACATCAACTGGATATTCAAATTCAGGAAGGTCTTGAAGACGCAGGCATGATTGCCACCCGTCCTTCCCTGGTGGACAACCTGAAGCGCATCGACGCAAACCCGCAAGACCTCCAGAGTCATGAATTCCTGAACCGTATTGCCGCGTCCTTCATCTCTCATGGATTCACGGCCGTGATATTTTCCACGGGGAAGAATCCGCCAGCGGCCCAGGCAGGACATTTTTCCCAAAAAGAACAGCCCCGTTTTTTTCTGAATACGGAGCACACGGCCTACCTGCTGCGCGACAAGCACTTCATTCTGCATGCCATCTCCGTCATACGGGACGAATCGGGACGTCGTGTGGGCACCGTGGAAACAGAAACCCTGCTCCCGGTGGTCAGTGCTTCTTTTTTGAACATGCTGTCCATTGGCAGCACCAGCGAGGTTGCCCTTTGCAGTGCCCTGACTTCACCATCCGGAGCCATGGACTGCATCCTCGACACAACATCGCGCCGGAAATTCACCCGACTGTCCAGAATGCCGGAAGACGAGGAGTTGCCTGCCAGCCACGCCCTGAGAGGCGAAACAAATCTTCTTCACGCCCGGGACTATCAAGGACACAAAGTCATTGTCGCTTATGCACCCGTTGGGCATTATCCGCTGGCATTGGTTCTCAAAATGGAAGAATTGGAACTCTATGGCCCATTGCGTGAACAACTGAAACTTGTCGCACTTTTGGTCACTCTCCTGGTGCTTTCAGGAGGATTTCTTCTGTACTGGATGGTCAATCCGCTGGTGCGCAGGCAAATTCTGTACCAACAACAGCTGTTGCAGAGCCGCCAGTTGTTACTTGAAGAAAACAGCAAGACACTGGCCTTGCTCCACAATGCCAGCGATGGCATTCATATCCTGGACTCCGAAGGGCATCTGATCGAGTGCAGTGACTCCTTTTGTGCGATGCTGGGATACGCACGTGAAGAAATGATCGGCATGCATGTACGTCAATGGGATGCAATGATGACCGATGAAGAATTGCAAACAGCCATGCACAAAAAGTTTATTGGAAATGAAAGAGTGCTGTTTGAAACGAAGCACCGCCGAAAGAATGGAGACATCCTGGATGTGGAGATCAGCACCTTTGCCATTCGCATGGGTGAGAAACCCGTACTCTTCAACTCTTCCCGGGATATTACGGAACGCAAACGCACGGATGACCACTTGAGACTGGTCTCCAGTGTTTTCCACCATGCAGACGAAGGCATCCTGATCACGGACAGCCAGGCCAACATTCTGGAAGTGAACCCGGCATTTTCGAGAATAACAGGCTATGGAAGGGATGAGGTGATGGGACAAAACCCTCGACTTCTCCATTCCGGCCAGCAGGACAGGCAGTTTTATGACGCCATGTGGAAGAAAATCAGCGAAACAGGTCATTGGTCAGGCGAAATATGGAATCGCCGGAAAAATGGCGAAATTTATCCTGAACGCCTGATCATCTCTACCGTCAAAAATGCTCACGGTGAAACCATCCGTTATGTCGCCCTGTTTTCCGACATTTCAGACCTCAAAAATCAGCAGCGCCAGCTTGAACACATGGCCCACCACGATGCCCTTACCGGCCTGCCCAATCGTTCCCTTCTCAACGATCGGCTGAACGTGGCCATTGCCCAGGCCAATCGTTCCGGGCGTCGCCTGGCCGCCTGCTTCATGGACCTCGATGGTTTCAAGCCCGTCAATGACACTTACGGTCATGACGCTGGAGACCTCCTGCTGGTGGAAGTGGCGCGAAGATTGCTGAGTGTCTCCCGATCTTCCGACACCGTTGCACGCCTGGGTGGCGACGAATTCATCCTTTTGTTCTCCAACATCAACGATGAGACTGAATGCCGACAGTTACTTCAGAGAATATTGGAAACCCTGGCCTTGCCTTTTACCATCCAGGACAACGATATCCGCATCTCTGCCAGCATGGGTGTGGTCA
>JAJZEL010000100.1 GCA_021828575.1 Pseudomonadota bacterium | reverse complement strand
CTGCGCTCAGGCTATATCCTCCTGTTCCCAGATGAGAGTAAAACGGCGTGATGCCCCATTCATCTTCGGAGCCCAGGCCAGAAATAAGTGCCCAGGGAACGATGCCGCCCCCTCCCGCTCCCTCAATGGAGGTGACCCCTCCTGTGGCCAGCAGCCGCCCAGTATCTGCATGACTGGGCGAGCAGAGCGATGACAATCCCAGGGCGACTCCCAGGAGCCAGATGGGCATTGCAATCGGATGACGTGTTTCGCCGTATTGGCGAATGGTGTGATGCATAAGGCCTCCGTTGGTATAAGGGTTTCAGGACAGTTCCATCCCCTTATACGAAGCGAGGCGCTGGTTGGATTCAGATCGGGAAAATTTTTGTATGGGTCAGAATGGGGCCGGTTGGTAATCCGGTGGGCGATCCCCCACGAGGCTCCAGGCTAAGGGCAACACCATTGGACTGGGCCAGGCTTTCGCGCAGGGGTTTCGACAGCGGTAGGGAAAGGTGGGTGTCCTGTCGGTTGACCAGCCCCAGGGAAATCGGAGTGCCATGGGCAGGTAGCAACCAGAGTTGCAAATCGTGTTGGTCGTCGACAGGGTAAGGGGTGATTGGGTGAAGATTCAGGTGATCCTGACTGATCCCGATCCACCAGCTGGCCGATGGATTGATGGCCAGGAGGGCTCCGTAATTCTGTGGCGCAGAGGGTGAAGGAAAAGGGTGCACCGTGATGAACAGAACACTCGCCAGGGCTGTCATCAAGGCGCCAGCCAAAAAAGGTTTCCAGCGTAGGAATAGTCCGGGGCGGGTTTGTACCACGGGGTTGAAGAGACGTTGTTGCACCCCATGCCATACTTGTTCACGAGGTGGGCGAGGCGGAAGGGCTTCAAGCAGGGGCATGGTCAGGTTTTGCCAGTACTGGACCCGTTGACGCAGCAATGGCTGGTAACGGATCAACGTGGTGAAGCGCTGACGGGCCATTCCTCGCAAGGTCCCCATGACATACCGTTGGGCCAGTGCATCGGCCAGTTCATGGCTAAAGGGTTTCATGAGGCCTCCAGGCAAGACTTGAGTCGTGCCAGGCCACGGCGCAACCAGGTTTTGACTGTGCCAAGCGGGAGATCCAGATGCAGGGCGACTTCGCCATGAGATAAGCCATGCCAGAAGGCCAAGGCAATGGTTTGCCTCTGCTTCGGATCAACTTGATTGAGGCAGTCACGGAGTCTTCCCTCCTCTTCTCTGGCCAGAAACGATTCCAGCAACTGGGTGGAATCGGACAGGCTGTCCATGTCAAGGTCACTGTGCGATTCGTCGATATGGGGTCGGCGTAACTGATCAATGGCCAGATTTCTGGCAATGTGGGTCATCCAGGTCAGTGGTGCCGCAAGCGCCGGCTGATAGCGGCCGGCTTGGCGCCATATGATGATGTAGGCATCCTGCAAGGCCTCCTCGGCCCAGTCCTTTCGTTTTAATATACGGGTCAGCACGGCAAATAGATTCGGGGCGGTGTGCCTGTAAAGCGATTCAAAGGCGTTGCGGTCCCCCAGTGCGCATTGACTGAGCAGGGTCATCAGATGTTCCGGATCGGGGCGCTTCATGAACCGCTGCCGACAATGGCGATCATGATCTCCGGGTGTTGTGGGGGGGTGGGCATGGTCAATGTCGACTCGGGTAGCTGTGATGGCGGTTTTTGGCGCGGTGCAAGGAGGTTATCTGTCACTGGATTAGGGAGCCTGCATTCTGCTTCATCTGATGGCCGGCGAGCAAGGCTTGCAACTGCGGGGAATGGTCGGATAAAATGGTATTCGTGGCAGTTTCGGTTGAATTTTGGAGGTGCCGTGGCTAAAAGCGGGGTAAAGCGCATGGGGTTAGCGGGGGGCTTTTGCCTTGTCCTGTTGCCTGCGTTTGCCCACGCGGATGGCAAGGGCTGGTTCTCTGGTATCAGTGCTCCTCAGGGTTTTGCCATGGAAATGAATACCAATCCCGGACTCGAAGGGGAGGTGCTGTCTACCATCACGAACGGGTCGCCGTCTGCCTACACGGAGAGTGGGGCCACGCCCCTCATTCCACGCAATCTCACCGTGGGTGGCGCGGGTACCTGGTCGCTGGATGATCATTGGGGGGTGGTAGGTAGCTTGAGCACCGTGCGTACCCAGAACGCACTCAGCAGTGGCAGTCCGCTCACAGGCGGACTGGCGGATTCCATGCCTTTCAATGCCCTGGGACTGGGACTCAAGTATGACCTGACTCACAGCCTCCGTTTCCAGGGGGGGTGGGACCGCTACCAGTTTTCTTATGACCGCATCAACGGTGATGCCAACGTAGACCTCTTCTCCATTGGTCTCAGATACGGTTTTTAGGTGCGTTGAACTTGTTCTGGTGTCGTTGAATAGATTTTTCTGACTGTTTCGTCCTGTCGAGTGGGCCATGGGTGGGAGGTGATCGTGATCAGAGTCTCTACAGCGGTCCTCCTTTTTTTGTTCTTTTCTTCCTTCGCTCTCGCCAGCGGGGATATGACTACTTCGACCCTGCTGAAACAAGTGGGCAGTGCACTGGGCGGAACCGAAAACATCAAAAAAGTCCACGCCATTTATTTCAAAGTGGACAAAATTGCAGTTAGCACGGATCTTCCTCTCGCGGGACTGAATGTCCAGATTCCGGTTGAGCACACTCAAATCGAGGAATGGTTGACGTCGAGTGGAAAGTTCAAGGCTATTGAACGGTCGTCAGCGTCAGCCGGGGTGCCTGCAGTCACTGTATTTTTACCGGGGAAACAGAGCGTCGTCATTCCGGTTGTTGTGACATCCGGGATGGCTTACGTACCGTTGTCGGGTGGCGACAATTGTTCCAGAACTCCGAAAAACCCCCTTTGTACAAATGTTCTCCAACTTGCTTTCAATCTCGGTTACATCAGGAACCATGGAGGGAGTGGCTCGATCAAGTTTGATGCGACCCAACCGGGCTACTCTGGCAGTATGACCGAGCGTGACGACTGTAACGGCATTGCATCGGTTTCGGCCAGTGCGATGAAGGACTCGACGGTTTATACAGTGACTCCGGAAAGCCCGGGCAAGTGCTCGATTGAAGTTTTTGATGCGTCTCAAGGCTGGTTTGTGGTGGCAGATCAGGGCGTGATGGGAACGTCGAACGGAAGTACCAGTACGGGCCAAATGTCAGGTCCTGATTTGAAGAGGCTTGTATCGCAAATTTATTGGGAAACCTTTTCCTATCTTACTCATGTCGGAATTTCCGGCAGGGTCGCGTATATACCGGCACCAGGCGCGCCTTATTACCTTCTGGAAATGACGCCGAACGAAGGTGTGCCGATTAGGGCGTACATTGACAGGACAACATTTCTTCCGGAAAAAGAACGGATCGGAAGCGATACGGATCCGGGTCGCATCATCTGGCATTTTAAAAAGTGGACGACAGTCGGTGGTGTGAAGTTTCCAACCGAGGTGCTTGTGGAAGTATTCAAACCGGAATATCAAGTCCCACTTCTGCTGAAATACACATTCAGCACCATTAAGCTGAATGTAAAGACGCAAAAGGGTTTTTTTGCCCAACCTGTCCCGACGATTTGAGGTGGGGGTTCATGAAACATCTTCTCGTCATTTTTTTGTTGACCCTGGGTATCTCGTTGGTCGTCAGAGCTCAGGTGCTTCCTGGTGGTTTCCACGAAGCCTTCGTGGAAGGAAATGTGCTGGACGGCGGTACCGGTAAACCGATTGTAGGAGCAAAAATTGATGTCGTTGGGACCAAAGTGTCACACAAAAAGCTTAAGGCCAACAATGTTTGTGGATACGGCTTTGCGCTCTCTTCAACTAAAGGCAACTTCTCGGTGGGTGTTGGACAGAGCAATATGTGCGTCACAAAAAAGCACCCTGTCAACGGAAGTTATTTGGTTACGGTGTCCAAGAGAGGGTATCTTCCACAGCAACAATTTATCAGCCTGACTCCGGACTCATCCGTAAAGTTCGTGAATTTTGTCCTGCAGTCTTCCATTGCCTCTATCCAGGTCGCGATGACTTCAGATGGAAAACCGGTTCCTTACGCTGAAATTTCCGTGATGAAAAATGTTTTTGGCCGGTTTGTCAAACCCGGCATTTCTTCGACTGGTCAGTACAATGAGACGGGAAAATTCAGCGCGAAACCGGGACACATGCAATTCATGGTGAGTTCGGTGCCGGTTTTTCGATCAGACGAGAGTGGACATGCAGGCATTCCGGTTTCTCCTGGTGATTACGAGGTGATCGCGCTCAAGGCCGGATACAAGTTGACGACAAAGAACCCCAATCCGCTCATGCAGACATTTTTTGACACGCTGTTGCAAGGTCAGATGGCAACAGCCCAGGCAGCAGCTCAGGGTGGGGATCCTGCCTACATGGCGATGATGGCCGGGCGAGTCCAAAAAGCGCAACAAGTTCTCCAGCCTGGGGTTTTCGTTCACGTGGTCAAGGATCAAACCATTGCGGTAAATCTTTCCATGACCCGGAGTGTTCCTGAAGTGGCGGGATCCATCACGAATATCTCACCAAAAAAATTCGTGCTTTATCCATTCGTTCTTTCAGGTGAGTCCCGGCCTTCTCAGAACAACGTACTTTTCTTCACGCCCGAGCACGAGCCACCAAGTGATGATGGTGCAGTGATGGTGGGGATTGTGCGCTCAAAAATCCCCCTTGGAACAGGGAGTGAGGATCCCTTTAAAGCGCAAATCAAGACGTTCAACTTCTCAGCTTACGGATGGCCGGACCCCGTCGGGAGGTGGCAGAGTTCATCTCATGGTCCGATGATCAATATCTGGTCGTTCACTGATTCAACAGGAACACCCGGAGCCACTTACTATTACTACATTACGGAGGTTCCGTCTCCTTCCGTCAGCAATGGAAAAATACAAAATCTTTATGAAAATGGGAATATTGATTCCAATTACGTCACACTTACCACTCATTAGTATTGAGTAACAATCTTTGGTATAGGGGTTTCGTTGCTTGCCTGGGCTGGTCTTTCTGGCGGTCAACCCCACCAGTAATCCACCGCCAGACCGGCAAACACTGCACCGCCAAACCAGTTGTTGTGCAGAAAGGCTCTGAAGCAGTGATCCCTTTCGCGGGTCCGGATGAGCAGGTAATGGTAACCGGCCACCACCATCGCGGCGGACAACCCCAAGTTGTATGCCAGCCCCAGTTGCGCTGATTGTCCCACCTGGTACAGCAAAAGCAGCGCAATGCCATAGCAGGCCATGACAGCCGTCACATCCCATTGGCCAAACAGCAGCGCGGAAGAATGAATGCCCAGGAGGCGGTCATCTTCCCGATCCACCATGGCGTATTCCGTGTCGTAGGCAATGGTCCAGAACAGGTTGGCCAGCATCAGCATCCCGGCGGTCTGTGGTACATGTCCCGTTTCTGCCGCGTAGGCCATGGGGATGCCAAAACCGAAGGCTATGCCCAGATAAGCCTGGGGCAGTGGAAAGAAGCGTTTTGTCAGTGGGTAGCTGGCCGCCAGAAAAAGCGCAGGAAGGGACAGCAACAGGGTCAACCCGTTTCGGGTCAGCACCAGCAGAAAAGCCAGGAAGCTGGTGCCTGCCGCCAGCAGGAGGGCCTCCCGGATGTTGACTTCTCCGGTGGCCAAGGGGCGCAGCCGGGTTCGTTCCACATGCGGATCCACCTTGCGGTCAGCTAGGTCATTCATGACACATCCTGCCGAACGCATCAGCAGGGTGCCCAATCCGAACACGAGTACATTGGCCAGCGAGGGGTGCCCATGCGATGCCAGCCACAGCGCCCAGGCTGTGGGCCAGAGCAGCAGCAGGGTGCCAATGGGCCGATCCAGCCTCATCAGTCGCGCATAAGCGGATATGCGGTTCATGCCGCCAGAAACTCCTGACGGGACAGCATCCAGCGTGCCATGTGCAGGGCCGCTCCCTCAGGGTCTTCATCCAGCCAGCGTCCTGACCAGTAACGGGCCCTGTCCAGGAGCGCAGCGTCTTCCTCTAGGCGGGCAAAGCGCAACAGGGGTGCACCGCTTTGCCGTGCGCCCAGATATTCCCCTGGTCCCCGGAGCATCAGATCCTGTCGGGCGATTTCAAATCCATCCAGATGTTCGTAGATCACTTTCAGACGCTGGCGTGCCACAGGAGAAAGGGGGGAATGGTACAGCATTACGCATACCCCTTGCCTGGCGCCGCGTCCTACCCGTCCCCTGAGCTGATGCAGTTGGGAAAGACCCATGCGTTCTGCATGCTCGATCACCATGAAGTGGGCATTGGGTACATCCACACCCACTTCCACCACTGTGGTGGCCACCAGCAGATGGATGTTGCCACGGGCAAATTCGCTCATGCATCGGGTTTTTTCCTGAGCGGACATGCGCCCATGCAACAGCGCTACCCCGAGCTCCGGAAGCATGCTGGACAGCCAGGCATGGGTTTCCGTGGCTGTTTGCAACTGCAATGTTTCCGATTCCTCAATGAGTGGGCATATCCAGTAGGCTTGTCCGCCTTCGTGACACACTTCCCTCAGGCGCTCCATGAGCTCGTCGCGACGCGACTGATCCACCAGCTTAGTGGTGATCGGGTGTCTTCCGGGAGGGGCTTCGTCCAGCGTGGACACGTCCAGATCAGCAAAGTAGCTCATGCTCAGCGTGCGCGGGATGGGAGTGGCACTCATCATCAGTTGGTGGGGGTGCCCCTGGGGCGAGTGTTCGCCCTTCCGGCGCAAGGCTAAGCGTTGTTCGACGCCAAATCGGTGTTGTTCGTCAATGATCACCAGCCCTAGCGCGCTGAATATCACGGGATCCTGGATCAGGGCATGGGTGCCCACCACAAGACGGGCCTCGCCCGATTCAATGCGCTTGAGAACGTGTTCCCGCTCCTTTTTTTTCTGGTGCCCTGTCAGCCAGACAGCTTCCAGCCCAAGCGGCTCGAGCCACTGGGTCAGGGTGCGAAAATGCTGTTCGGCCAGAATTTCTGTGGGAGCCATGAGAGCGGCCTGAAAACCGCTATCGATGGTTGACAGGCAGGCCAGTGCTGCCACCACGGTTTTCCCGCTGCCCACGTCGCCCTGCAGGAGGCGGTGCATGGGCGAAGGTCGCTGCAGGTCGTGGTCGATCTGTTCCAGTGCCTTGAGTTGGGCCCCCGTGAGCTGAAAGGGCAACTGTCGCACGAATGCGTCACGCAATCCGTTGCAGGATTGCATGACGGGGGCGCGCAGGGTTTGGCGTTTGCGGTAATGCATGCGCATGGACAGTTGCTGGGCCAGCAATTCGTCGAAGCGGATGCGTCTCCAGGCCGGGTGTGAATCACCGTTTTGCAGGTCGGGTGCCAGGTGGGCTGGTGGCTGATGAAGCAGCTTCAGGCTTTCAGACAGGCCGGGCAGATGCAGTTCCTGCCTGGCAGCGGCTGGCAGAACATCGTGCATGTCCGTGTGTTCCAGGGCCAACCGGATGCAGCGTCTCAGGTGGGTCTGGGACAGCCCGGCAGTGGTGGGGTAGACGGGGGTCAGGGCAGTGGGCAACGGCATGGGTGATCGGATCAGGCGATAGCGGGGGTGGATCATTTCCAGGCCTGTCAGCCCTTGTCTGACTTCGCCACTCAGGCGCACCTGTGCGCCCTTGGTCAGTTGTTCCGCCTGACTTCCGTAGAAATGGATGAACCTCAGGATCAGGGCACCGCTCGCATCACGTACCAGTACGTGCAATTGCCGGCGCGGTCGGTACTGCACCTTGCTTTCCAGCACGGTGGCTTCCACGCAGGCTGACAGGCCGTGCGAGAGTTCGCTGATGGGCGTGATGCGGGTTTCATCCTCGTAACGCAGGGGCAGGTGCAGCAGCAGGTCAAAAGGATTCTGCAGCCCCAGCTTGTTCAGGCGGTTGCAGAGGGCCGGAGAAATTCCCAGGTCTTCCAGAGAGTCCATGCCATTGGTCAGGCCTGAAGCTCCAGAATGCCGTCCATTTCCACCAGGGCTCCCCTGGGCAGTGCGGCTACGCCAACCGTGGCGCGGGCTGGGTAGGGAGCCTTGAAATGGCTGGCCATGGCATCGTTGACCGTGGAAAAGTGGGTAAGGTCCGTGAGGTAGATGGTCACGCGCACCATTTGGTCCAGGGAACCCCCGGTGGCTTCGGCCACAGCCTTCAGGTTGGACATGACCTGACGGGTCTGGGCTTCGATACCTCCTTCCACCAGCGTCATGGAGACGGGATCCAGGCCGATCTGGCCGGACAGATACACCGTGTTGTTCACGGCCACGGCTTGTGAGTAGGGGCCAATGGCGGCAGGTGCCTTGGGTGTGGAGATGATGCGCTTGGTCATGGGTTCCTCTTAGCTCTGGATTCGGGTAATGCGGACCACTTCCGGAATTTCCCGCAGGTGATGCTGGACAGTGGCCAGGTGGCTGCGGTCTCGTACCTGCACGGTGAAGTGGATTTCCGTGTAGGTGCCGTCGGGTTTCGTGACGGTAACGCTGTCAATGTTCGACTGGGCATTGGCGATGGCCAGCGCTACGGCGGCCAGCACACCACGCCGGTTCACTACCATCAGTTTGATGCCCACGTCAAAGAGTTTGCCGGACTGGTTGCTTTCCCATTCTACGTCCACCCATTTGTCGGGATCGCTGCGAAACTGACGAATGGCCCGGCAATCCTGGGTATGGACCAGAAGCCCCTGTCCCTTCTTGATGAGGCCAATGATGGGGTCGCCGGGAATAGGACGGCAGCAATGGGCCAGCTGTACGGCGATTCCTTCACTGCCGCGAATGAAAATGGGACCCTGGCTGGCCCTGGGCGCAGACTCTGTGCGCGACAGCAGTCCCCTGGCCACCACGATATTCAGTCGCCGGCCCAGACCGATTTCCGTCAACACTTCCTCTTTCGATTTGCTTCGGTCACCCTTGAGAAAGTGGTTCCAGTGGTCTGCCCTGATATCGTCCGGGTTGACGTTCAGGGCGCGCAAGGCCTGGTCAAGCAGGCGTTTGCCCAGGGTGACCGACTCGTCGCGTCGCAATGTCCTGAGATAGTGCCTGATCTTGGAGCGTGCCTTGGCAGTGACGGCATAGTTGAGCCAGGCGGGGTTGGGTGCCGCGTCCTCTGCAGTCACGATTTCCACCTGATCGCCATTGGACAGCATGGTGCGCAAGGGAACCAGTTGATTGTTGATCTTCGCGGCCACGCAGCGGTTGCCAATGTCCGTGTGCACGTAATAGGCAAAGTCCACGGGGGTGGATCCCTTGGGCAGGGATTTGATGTTGCCTTTGGGGGTGAACACATACACTTCGTCAGGGAACAGATCCACTTTCAGGTGTTCAAGAAATTCCACGGCGTCCCCGGTTTCTGTCTGGATTTCCAGCAGGGATTGGAGCCACTGGTGGGTATTTTGTTGCACGTCGTTGAGCGAGGCATCGGAGGACTTGTACAGCCAGTGGGAGGCCACGCCTGTTTCCGCAATCCTGTGCATGTCATGGGTGCGAATCTGGATTTCCACCGGAGTGCCATAAGGGCCGATCAGGATGGTGTGCAGGGACTGGTATCCATTGGCCTTGGGAATGGCAATATAGTCCTTGAATTTTCCGGGGATGGGTTTGTAGAGCGTGTGCAGTGCGCCCAGGGCTAGGTAGCATGCGGCCACGTCTTTGACGAGAATGCGGAATCCGTAAATGTCCAGTACTTCCGAAAAGGACAGGGATTTTTCCTGCATTTTCTGATAGATGCTGGACAGGTGTTTTTCACGGCCGGTCACCTGGGCTTCCACGCCAAAAGTGTCCAGTTTCTGGTTGATGGTGGCGAGGATCTTGCCCACCACTTCGCGACGATTGCCGCGTGCAGCCCGCACGGCTTTCGTGAGTACCTGGTAACGGTTGGGGAACAGGTGGCGGAATCCCTGGTCCTGTAATTCCTGGTAAACGGAATGCAGGCCGAGGCGATTGGCGATGGGGCCGTAAATGTCCAGTGTTTCACGGGCGATGCGCCGTTGCTTCGTGATTTCCATGGATTCCAGCGTGCGCATGTTGTGCAGACGGTCCGCCAGCTTGATGAGGATGACGCGCACATCCCGTGCCATGGCCAGCAGCATCTTCCGGAAATTTTCAGCCTGTGCCTGCTGTTCCGTCTGGAATTCGAGGCGGTCCAGTTTGCTGACACCTTCCACCAGATCACCCACTGCCTTGCCAAATGGCTGGACGATGTCACGGATTGTGGTGTGCGTGTCCTCGACAGTGTCGTGCAGCAGGGCAGCCATGAGGGCTTGTGCGTCCAGGTGCCATTCAGCCAGGATACAGGCCACGGACAGCGGATGGGTGATGTAGGGCTCGCCACTTTTTCGCAGTTGTCCTGCATGCGCTGCGAATGCCATCTGGAAAGCCTGCTCCAGCTGTTCCAGATCCCCTGGTCGCAGGTACCCTTGTGCGATTTCGATCAGGGGCGCCGCGGTAACGGTGGGAGACGTTTGGGCCGGGGCGGGGGAGGACACGGGTGGGGTCAGCTACCGGAAGTGGCGGCCGCCTTGCGCAGTATTTCGGGGCCTACCTTGCCGGAGGCGATTTCGCGTAGGGCAACCACGGTGGGTTTGTCCTTGTTGGTTTCCACCAGGGCGGTGGCACCCGATGCCAGCTGGCGTGCACGAAACGTGGCAGCCAGCGTCAGTTCGAAACGATTCTGGATGGAATAGAGGGCGTCATCAACAGTAATGCGGGCCATGGAAACACCTTTGTCTTGAACGGTTCAACGGAACATATCAGGGCAACGGGACTTTTGGCGATTACGGCAGCACCGGGTCGCCCGGACAATGGCCGCCAGGTCCCTGACCGCCTCTGAAAACTCAACGTTGATGATAGCATAATCGAACTCGGACTCATGGCTCAGGTCTTCCCGGGCCAGTTCCAGGCGACGTTCGATCACATCCATGGTGTCGGTACCCCGTGCCAGCAACCGTTCCCGCAGGGCCTGAAGGGAAGGTGGGAGGATGAAGATGCTGATGGCATCGGCAAAGCGGGCACGTACCTGTCGGGCCCCTTGCCAGTCAATTTCCAATACCAGGTCAAAACCATCATCCAGGGGTTTTTGCAGGCTGGAAAGGGCGGTGCCATACAGGTTGCCGTAGACTTCGGCGGACTCCAGGAACTCCTGACGGCCCTGCATTTCCCGGAATGCGTCCATGGAGACGAAGTGATACTCCCGACCTTCTTGTTCGCCTGCGCGCGGTGGGCGTGTGGTGTGTGACACGGACAGGCGCACCAGAGAATCCTGTGACAACAACGCATTGACCAGGCTGGATTTTCCTGCCCCTGAAGGGGCTGAAATGATGAAAATCTGTCCGGTCATTCGGTTACTCCAGATTCTGGATCTGTTCGCGCATCTGTTCGATCAGGATTTTCATGTCCAGTGATGCCCGTGAAAGAGGGGCAGACACGGATTTGGAACCCAGGGTATTGGCCTCCCGATGCAATTCCTGCATCAGGAAATCCAGACGCTTGCCCACGCTGCCACCTCCGTTCAGGATGTGCCGGATTTCTTCCAGATGGACTTTGAAACGGGACAGTTCTTCCTCCACATCCACGCGGGTGGCGAACAGCACCACTTCCTGGCGGACCCGGTCTTCCTCTGCGCTGCCCAGGGCTTCCTGCAACCGTCGGGTGAGCTTTTCCTGGAAGGCGGCCACCAGGGCAGGTACCTGCCCCGACAGGGGCAGAACAATGTCCTGAAGTTGGGTCACCCGTTCTAGCAGGAACGCGCGCAGTTTGTCTCCTTCGCGAGCCCGTGTGCGAGCCAGGCCCTGCAGGGCCTCGTCCATGGCGGCGAGAATGTCATCTTCCAATGAAGGGGGCAGGCTGCCATCCTGCGCCATGACGCCGTGCCAGCGCAGAATGTCTCCCACGGACAGGGGGGCGGCATCGGGAAAAACCTCCTGCACGAGGGCGCTGGCATGTCGGAGCCGCTCCAGTGCCACGGTGTCGGGCGTACCGAACTGCGAGGCTGTTTGGGCAGTTCGCCATTCCAGGCGGCAATCCGTCTTGCCACGCTTCACATGCCGCGACAACTGCTCGCGCATGGCAGGTTCCAGGTGGCGCCACTGGTCGGGAATGCGGCACTGGGCTTCCAGATAGCGATGGTTGACGGTCCTGATTTCAAGGACCAACGTTCCTTCCGGCCACTCCCGCGTCACCACGGAAAATCCGGTCATGCTGTACACGAGATTCATGCTTCTCATGATACCCCAGTTGCCTGCTCAAAGGCGGTACACTCAGCACTTTTGAATTGCGGGAGGCAGGTGTTTTCATGCGTATTGATCAACGACGTCCAGACCAGTTGCGCCTCGTTCGTTTTACGCGCGGGTTCACGCAGTATGCGGAAGGCTCGGTTCTGGTGGAATTTGGCGACACTCGCGTGCTATGCAATGTCAGTGTCGAGGATCGCGTGCCGGATTTTCTCAGGGGGACCGGCAGGGGATGGGTAACGGCGGAATACGCCATGTTGCCGTCGTCCACGCCTTCGCGCAAGCGGCGTGATGCGGGCAAGGTCGACGGTAGATCGGTGGAAATACAGCGGCTGGTAGGGCGGGCGCTGCGCGGGGTGATTGATTTAAAAAAACTGGGTGAAAATACACTGTGGTTGGATTGCGATGTGCTGCAGGCTGATGGCGGAACACG
>JAJZEL010000249.1 GCA_021828575.1 Pseudomonadota bacterium | reverse complement strand
GATATTGACCATGGCACCTACCCTTTTGTGACCTCCAGCAATTGTATTGCAGGGGCTGCTGCGCCAGGATGTGGCGTGGGTCCGCAACAGTTGCATTACGTGCTTGGAATCACCAAGGCCTATACCACTCGTGTGGGAGCGGGTTCCTTTCCTACTGAGCTGGATGATGAAGTGGGTCGGCAACTGGCCCACAGGGGGCATGAGTTTGGTGCCGTCACAGGCCGTCCCAGACGCACTGGATGGTTTGATGCGGCTGCACTGAAACGCTCGATCCAGATCAATGGCGTATCCGGTTTATGCATTACCAAGCTGGATGTCATGGATGGGGTGGAAACCGTTCGTCTCGGTGTTGGGTACCGGGTGGGTAATACAGTCAGCGATATCCTGCCGTTGGGTGCGGAGGCCATTGCTGAATGTGAACCCATTTATGAAGAATTGCCCGGATGGTCGGACAGTACGGTTGGTGCTGAACATCTGGATCAGTTACCGGAAAATGCGCGACGTTATCTGGACCGGTTGTCCGAAGTTTGTGGGGTGCCCATTGATGTGGTCTCCACGGGTCCCGATCGTAGGGAAACCATCGTGTTAAGGCATCCATTTGACGCCTGAGGCCTTAATATCCGGCCCGTCACGAAAAATTAATCTTTATGTCATATGACATTCATGGGTCTGTGGCCCAATGGCTGCATGACGAGCCCGTTACCCCTCTCAGAATCCGGAACGCGTTATCGCACCATCTGGATTTCGGATGTTCATCTGGGAACACCAGGTTGCCAGGCAGAATACCTTCTTGATTTTCTTCGCTGCAACGAGTCCGCTACCTTGTATCTGGTGGGGGATATTCTGGACGGCTGGCAGCTTCGAAAGTCCTGGTACTGGCCACAGACCCACAACGACGTAGTCCAGAAATTGCTGCGCAAGGCCAGGAAAGGCACGCGTGTGGTGTATGTTCCAGGCAATCATGATGAGCTTGCCAGACAGTTTGCTGGATTGGCTTTCGGTGAGGTAGAAGTACTCAAGGAAGCTTTCCATGAACTCGTGGACGGTCGACGCCTGTGGGTGGTTCACGGAGATCTATTCGATGGCGTTACCCAGCATGCACGTTGGCTCTCCCATCTGGGAGATACCTGCTATACCTTTATTCTCAAGTTCAACCAGTGGTTCAATGCGGTTCGAGCGCGACTGGGATTACCCTACTGGTCCGTATCTCAATACCTGAAGCATCAGGTAAAGAATGCAGTGAACTATATTTCTGCTTTTGAACAGGTCATGGTCGAGGAAGCCCGACGCCAAGGCTGTCATGGCGTGGTGTGTGGACATATTCACAAGGCGGAAATCAGGGAAATGGGTGAGGGCATGCTGTACTGCAACGATGGGGACTGGGTGGAAAGCCTCACTGCCCTTGTGGAAACCTTGGAAGGTGAGCTCAGGATCGTGGAATGGCGCAATCGAGTGCCGGCTCCTCTGAATCTGGGGCCAGCCATTCTGGAAAGCTTGTCTGACATGGAGACGGTGGCATGAAAATCATGATCGTGACCGATGCCTGGGAACCCCAAGTCAACGGGGTGGTCCGGACTCTCAAGAATACCTGTCGGGAACTTGAGGCATTGGGGCACCAGGTGCAATTCCTGACCCCACTGTCCTTCAGAACCGTGCCTTGCCCTACATATCCGGATATCCGGCTTTCGCTCTTTCCTGGTCGGCGTGTGGAAAAAATCATTTCCGAACATGCTCCTGACGCGTTGCATATTGCCACCGAAGGACCCTTGGGAATGGCTGCGCGAGCGACTGCCCTGCGCTGGGGCATGCCTTTTACGACGGCTTATCACACACGTTTCCCTGAATACGTGAAAGCGCGCTTTGCCATTCCTTTGGCATGGACCTATGCGTTTCTGCGCTGGTTTCACGGACCATCGCAAGCCATTATGGCCCCTACCCCAGCCATGATCAGGGATCTTCAGCACTGGGGATTTCAGCGGGTTGTGCTGTGGAGCCGGGGTGTGGATCTCGACATCTTTCAGGTCAAGGACGTGAACTGCCTGAATACGACACCCCCCATTTTTCTGTATGTGGGGAGGGTGGCTGTGGAAAAAAATGTGGAGGCCTTTCTGAAGCTCGACCTGCCGGGTTCCAAATGGGTGGTGGGAGAAGGTCCCGCGCTGGCACAACTGCGTCAGGCGCACCCTGAAGCAAGCTATCTGGGTGTGCTGGACCAGCATAGTCTTGCCGACGTTTACAATTCTGCCCATGTGTTCGTGTTTCCCAGCAAGACCGATACGTTTGGGCTGGTGTTGCTGGAATCCATGGCCTGTGGATGCCCCGTGGCAGCCTATCCCGTGACAGGCCCCCTGGACGTGATCGGAAATTCTGGTGCCGGAGCATTACATGAGGACTTGCGGGAAGCATGCCTGTCGGCATTGAAAATTCCTCGTGAGGTGGCTCGTGACCACGCTCGGAAGTTTTCTTGGGCAGCAGCCACGCAACAGTTTCTGCATCATCTGCACCCTTTGAATGTTAGTGATAAAACCGCGCAGGACGAGACCGCTCTTGACTCCACCGCCCTCTGAAAGCCCCTTCAAGGGGACCACGGGGTGGCGCCGGATCTGGAATGCGCTGGGTTACTCCCTTGCTGGATTTTCGATTGCCTACCGTCATGAAAGTGCTTTTCGGCAAGAAGTGGGGCTATCCCTTGTTCTGATACCCGTCTCGTTTTTTTTCCCTGCTACAGGATCTGGTCATGCCCTGATGATCAGCAGCATTCTCCTCGTGCTGCTGGTGGAATTGCTGAATTCAGCCGTGGAAGCGGCAGTGGATCGCATCTCTCTGGAGCATCAACGGTTATCGAAACGGGCCAAGGACATTGGCAGTGCGGCTGTCCTGATCAGTCTGGTCAATGTGCTTGTGGTGTGGGTCGCGGTGCTGTTTTTTTGAGGCTGGCACCCAGTGCGGCTCCGCATGTTAC
>JAJZEL010000211.1 GCA_021828575.1 Pseudomonadota bacterium | reverse complement strand
AAAGAGAACCCGTACCCTGGCACGCCCAAGGCAAATGGCCATGGCACTTGCCAAGGACATTACTCAACTAAGCCTCCCCGACATAGGAGAGGCTTTCGGTGGAAGGGATCACACCACCGTGCTTCACGCCTGCAGAAAAATCCAGGAACTCCGTGAATCAGACCATGGCATCCAGAAGGATTTCATCGCACTTCAACAAATTTTGAACGGGTGAATAACCTGGTGGACAACCCCATGGGAAACCTGAGGATAATTTGTGCATAACAAAGAAAAATTTTTTTTCCTGTTGTTATCCACATTTCATACAGGATTCGTCCCCGTACTTGGCAGTGGCGTAATATAATGTTTTGCTTAAATTTTTTCAGCTTATCCAAAGAATCTGACATCTCTTAATTACTACTATCTTTTCCATATCAATCATGACAACTATTAAGGCCATTCGCGAACAGATCCTCGATCCCCTTCAGTCAGTCATTGGTATTGTCGAAAGACGGCATACGTTGCCCATTCTTTCCAATGTACTTTTTCAGGTCACGCCCAATGGCATTGATCTGGTGGCGACCGATCTTGAGGTTCAGGTACGTACTCAAGCCCATATTCCAGATGCTCCGGTTGCCGCACATGGAGAATCGTTCACTCTCTCGGCCAGAAAGTTCTTTGAAATCCTTCGCAGTCTGCCATCGGATGCCCGACTGGAAATGGAGCTTCGTGAAGAAGGACGTCTTCAGATCCGTTCCGGAAAAAGCCGGTTCAACATGCAAACCCTTCCAGGCCAGGATTTTCCCATGGTGGCCATTAACCACCAGCCTGGAACGGTGGTGACCATTTCACAGAAAGTGCTGAAAGAACTTTTTGAAAGGGTCCAGTACGCCATGGCCCAACAGGATGTGCGCTACTACCTGAATGGTGCCTTGCTCAGCATTCAGGACGATCTCCTGATTCTCGTGGCTACGGACGGTCACCGGTTGGGCTATGCCTCCGAGGTGCTGCCGGAAAGGTTTGAACGCACGGAAATGATTCTGCCTAGAAAGACGGTTTCCGAACTGATCAAGCTGTTGTCACCAGTTGACGAGCCCGTGAGGATTACCCTGCGGGACAATCAGGTGGAGTTTGCTTTTGGGGCCATCGAATTACTTTCCAAGGTCATTGATGGCAAGTTTCCTGACTATAGCAGAGTAATTCCCAACAGCTATGTCCAGCATGTGCAGCTGAAGAGAGAGGCTCTGCTGGCTGCTCTCCAGCGGGCGGCCATCCTGTCCAATGACAAGATACATGGTGTACGCCTTCTGCTGACCCGGGACAACCTGGCCGTGGTATGCACCAATAACGAGAACGAAGAAGCCCGGGAAGACATGGAAGTGGAATATCCCCACAGTCCACTGGATATCGGTTTCAATCTTTCCTACCTTCTCGACGTACTGTCCCACCTCTCTTCCGAGAACATCACGGCGTCTTTCGGTGATGCTAACAGCAGCGTTCTCATTACGGCGCCGGAAACACGTGACCACTTCAAGTACGTGGTCATGCCAATGCGCATCTGATCTTTTTGACCCATCACGAACAGGACATCTCAGTGGAACATAACAGTACTGATTCCTACACATCGGAAAACATCAAGGTCCTCAAGGGACTGGAAGCGGTCAGAAAGCGGCCTGGGATGTACATTGGCGATACCAGTGATGGCACAGGGCTGCATCACATGGTTTTCGAGGTGGTGGACAATGCCATTGACGAAGCCCTGGCGGGTCATTGTGACGAAATCAGGGTTGTTATCCACCTGGACAACTCCATATCCGTCGCTGATAACGGCAGAGGCATTCCCACGGACATTCACCCGGAAGAAGGGCGTTCCGCAGCGGAAGTGATCATGACCGTGCTTCATGCGGGGGGTAAATTCGACAGCAACAGCTACAAGATATCCGGTGGTCTGCATGGCGTTGGCGTTTCCGTGGTGAATGCTCTGTCCAGCTGGCTCAAACTTTCTATCTATCGCGAAGGACAGATGCACCAGATGGAATTCCGGAACGGTGATCCCGTGGCTCCCCTGGCGCTTGTGGGCCAGACTCACCTGAGGGGCACCGAAGTGCACTTCATGCCTAGCATGGAAACCTTTGGAACCGTGGAGTTTCATTACGATATCCTGGCCAGACGCTTGAGAGAGCTCTCCTTTCTCAACAATGGTGTGAAAATCATCCTGACGGACCAGCGCACGGGAACCGAAGAAAACTTTTCCTTTTCCGGTGGCGTTCGGGGTTTCGTGGATTATCTCAACCGAAACAAATCGGTACTTCACCCCACTGTTTTCCATGCCACGGGAGAAAAGGAAGGCATTGGCGTGGAAGTGGCCATGCAGTGGAATGATTCCTACCAGGAGGCCGTGCTTTGCTTCACCAACAACATTCCCCAGAAAGATGGCGGCACGCACCTGACTGCCCTGCGTGCCGCCATGACGCGAACGCTGAACCAGTACATCGAGGAAAACGAGGTCGCGAAAAAAGCGAAGGTGGAAACCTCTGGCGATGACATGCGCGAGGGGCTGACCTGCGTATTGTCCGTCAAGCTGCCTGACCCGAAGTTTTCTTCCCAGACCAAGGAAAAGCTGGTGTCTTCCGAAGTCAGGCCGGTGGTGGAAGAAGTGGTGGCCCAGAAGCTGGCGGAGTTTCTCCTGGAAAAGCCCCAGGAGGCAAAGATCATTCTTTCCAAGATCATCGAGGCCGCCAGGGCCCGTGAAGCGGCGAGGAAAGCGCGGGAGATGACGCGACGCAAGGGCGCACTCGAAGGACTGGGTTTGCCCGGAAAACTGGCGGACTGTCAGGAGAAAGACCCTGCCCTATGCGAAATCTACCTGGTGGAGGGAGACTCTGCAGGAGGTTCTGCCAAGCAGGGTCGTGACCGACGTTTCCAGGCCATTCTGCCGCTTAAGGGCAAGATCCTCAACGTGGAGCGGGCGCGTTTCGACCGGCTGAT
>JAJZEL010000205.1 GCA_021828575.1 Pseudomonadota bacterium | reverse complement strand
TTGTCTTTTTAGATCTTCAAGATCCTTCCAAACAATATGGGGAAATTGTCGAGTATCGAAATGTACACCATTAATTTCTGAATCTCTCACCGTTAATATGAAAGGGATTCCCTTTCCTAAGGCAAACCCTGCCTCGAAATATACCCCAGGGCTAATCCCGGTAAACTCTGCTACCAAAAGTCTTGATTCAGAAATTTTGTTGAGAATCTTAAAATTTGCAAGAACCGAACGTCGAGGAGCTGTTTTCAGGGGGGGTGCACAATTTCCTTCTGGATTTTGTGGGCCGTACTTCAGAACTTTCAGAACGGATAGCCAATGATTTCCTCATTCCAAAACATTGATGAAACGGAGGCGCCATGTTTTTGCACATTCGCCATGAGACTCGTTACCGTTATGAACAGCCTGTGCAATACAGTATCCAGGCCCTGCGCCTGACGCCCAGACCTGAGGGGAGGATACGATTGCATGAATGGTCCATTTCAGCGCCTGGGCGCCGACGGGCACAGACAGACGCTTATGGCAACCTGAGTCATGTGCTGACGCTTGATGAACCGCACGATGAAATCCGGATTCTGGCGGAAGGGTGGGTGGAAACAGATGATCGGTGGGGGCCCTACATTCCCGATGAGGGCCGACTTCCCGTGATTGCCTATTTGCAGGAAACAGCCCTGACCCGTGCAGATGATGCCTTGAAGGCGCTTGGGAGGGGGTTCATGGCAGGACGGGAGAATTTTGAGGAGGCCATGCAGCAGCTTATGGAAGTGATTGCATCCCGGGTTGCCTATTTTCCGGGAAAAACCTCGGTGGAGTGCTCGGCTGTTGACGTATGGAGGCAATCAACAGGTGTCTGCCAGGATCATGCGCACGTCATGATTGCTGCTTGTCGATCCTCCGGAATACCCGCCCGTTACGTAAGCGGGTACCTTTATACGGGTGATTCCGGTCATGCCGCGAGCCATGCCTGGGCAGAAGTCTGGGACGGCGGGCAATGGTTATCCTGTGATACAACACATCATCGTTTCACCGATTCGGCCTATTGCCGGTTGGCGGTGGGGCGAGATTATCTGGATGCCTGCCCAGTACGGGGAGTACGCCGTGGAGGATGGGGTGAAATCATGCAGGCGACAGTATGGGTGGATCAGAGTCAGTATTTCAGCCAGCAGTGAATGGAGAAGGACAGTGACCTACTGCATCGGCATGCGACTTGAGGAAGGATTGGTATTTCTTTCGGATTCCCGAACCAACGCGGGCCTGGATCATATCAATACGTTCCGGAAAATGACTTGCTGGGAACAGCCTGGCGATCGGGTGCTGGTGCTGCTGACAGCAGGAAACTTGGCCATCAGTCAGGCCATAGTGAATGTGCTCGAAGAGCAGGTGGTCAAGGACTCGCAGCAGCCAGGTTTGCTCGGGACATCTACCCTGTTTGATGTTGCTGTTCTGGTCGGGGCAGCCGTGCGGGAAGTGTACAGACGCGATGCCGAAGCCCTCAAAGAGTTTGGGGTGGAGTTCAACCCTTCACTGATCCTGGGTGGCCAAATTTTTGGGGAGGACCCAAGGTTGTTCTGCATTTATGCGGCCGGCAATTTTATTGAGGCCACCATGGAGACCCCCTATTTTCAGATCGGGGAATCCAAGTATGGGAAGCCCATACTTGACCGGGTCATTCGCCCCGACACCAGTCTGGATGAGGCAGCAAAATGCGCCTTGATTTCCATGGATTCCACAATCCGCAGCAACCTGTCTGTGGGAACTCCTTTGGACCTGCTCCTTTATCGCCGAAACGAACTGGAGGTGAAACGCCATGTGGTCATAGAAGCGGAACATCCTTATTTCGCCATGTTGCGTACTCGATGGGGAGAGCAACTGCGGCGGGTTTTTCTTGAATTACCCAACCCTGACTGGTGAGCTTCAGGAGCGACCTCACAACATGAGGATTTGACTTGTGCTTGACTGCAAACGATAATAGCGCGCTGTTCACAACAGGCGCGTAGCTCAGTTGGTTAGAGCACCACCTTGACATGGTGGGGGTCGTTGGTTCGAGTCCAATCGCGCCTACCAAGTTTTCTTTATTCATCCTTTCTTCATACCCAACACCTCCTGTTCCGTTCATTTTTAATCCCTTGAAGTTTCCGCTTGTTTTTTGATCTGGGTCAAGGTTTGGGTTACCAGAACTGCGTAACGTGTGCATCAGGGCGTCGCTGGAGCGATCCCCCCAATCAGAACTGGAGGAGTGCACATGGATTCACTGTCGTTTTACTCAATGCTCGCATTTATCGCGGTGACCGTTTTCATTATCGTCATGGATACGGCTGCCTGGAAAAAGTGATCGGCGGCGGGTGCCTCTGGTGGGGGCTTGGGGTGCCCGCTGTTTTGTTTTGTTGCCCCTGATGGTTTTCAATAAGCGACTGGCGAGGCTATAATGTCGACTTGGAGGCGTCCTCCGGTCGATGCCTTGTTATTTGGTTTTCCTTTCACTTCAAGCTTCTGCCTGGACCGGTTCGGCCTCTCGGGGTTGGCGGGCCGATCAGGAGTTACCGTTTGACTTTCGAATCTCTCGGACTGGCTGCCGAGTTGCTGCGTGCCGTTCAGGAAGAAGGGTACACCGAGCCAACACCCGTACAGGCTCAGGCCATTCCCGTTATCCTGTCTGGTAAAGACATTCAGGCCGCCGCTCAGACGGGGACTGGAAAAACCGCCGGCTTTACCCTGCCCGTTCTGCACCTTCTGAAACCTTGGGCAAATACCAGCGTTTCTCCTGCAAAACACCCGGTGCGTTGCCTGGTGTTGACGCCGACACGCGAATTGGCTGCGCAGGTGGAAGCCAGCGTCAAAACCTATGGCAAGTATCTGCCTCTACGAAGCACGGTGATTTACGGCGGGGTGCCCATGGATCCTCAGGTGAAAGCTTTGCAGGCGGGCATCGAGATCGTTGTGGCGACACCGGGACGTCTTCTGGACCACGTGTAACACAATAGGAGCAACCT
>JAJZEL010000109.1 GCA_021828575.1 Pseudomonadota bacterium | reverse complement strand
CGGCTTTGCTGAAAGGAAAGGTTCATGAGGCCTTGTTTGTGACTCAGCGTGCCCAGCCCATGACCCGCCAGGCTTTCTGGTATCTGATCAAACGCCATGCCATGAAGGCAGGGTTGCCTCTATCGCTCTTGTCTCCGCACATCTTGCGGCATGCTTTCGCCACTCACCTGGTCAATCATGGGGCCGATCTCCGGGTGGTGCAGCTGCTGCTTGGGCATGCGGACATTTCCACGACGCAGATATACACTCACGTGGCACGTGAACGCCTTAAGCTGTTGCATGAAAAGCATCATCCTCGTGGATAATCCGGACAGACATTGACCTATGAAATCATCACTCATTGCATCCGTCGTGCTTAGTTATCTCGTGGGTTCCGTTTCCTTTGCGGTCGTGGTGAGTCATTTGATGGGCTTGGCTGATCCGCGCACTTTCGGGTCCAAAAATCCTGGTGCCACCAACATGCTGAGGGGGGGGAGCCGTTTGGGCGCGGCTCTCGTGCTGTTGGGTGATGCATTGAAAGGCTGGGTGGCCGTCTGGCTGGCACAATGGGCTGAAAAGGTCTGGGGACTGGATCCTCTTGTCACGGCAGGCGCGTGCCTGGGCGTGTTTTTGGGGCACGGCTACCCTGTGTTTTTTGGATTTCGCGGGGGTAAGGGAGTGGCTACAGCGCTGGGAATACTGCTGGCGCTGAATGTTCAACTGGGCGTCAGCACATTGATCGTCTGGCTTTCCGTGATGGCAGTCACGCGCATTTCCTCACTTTCAGCGCTTTGTGCTTCCGTGGCAGCCCCCTTGCTTGGTCTGCAGTTCCTGCACCAAAACACGATGCGTGCCACCGTGCTTGTCCTGTCCCTCATCCTGTTGGCCCATCATCACAGCAATATCCTGAAGTTGCTGAAAGGGGAAGAAACAGTGTTCAAGGGAAAAAAACCAAAATAGGGCGTCAAGGCATGCCTGGCATCAACCCCTTGAGTCCTCGCATCATCTTTGAAACCCCTCCTTTCGAGAACATTTTCATCATTTTCTGCATTTGTTCAAACTGGTTCAGGAGGCGGTTCACATCCTGCACCTGCACTCCTGCTCCTGCAGCCACACGTCTTTTTCGAGATGCCTTGAGCAATTCCGGACGGCGTCTCTCTGCGGGCGTCATGGCATTGATGATGCCTTCAATCCGATTGATGGCGCGGTCATCCATCTGGGTATTGGGCGTCATGCCCTTGGTCAGTTGGGCCGGCAACTTGTCCATCATGGCATTCAGTCCACCGGCCTTTTTCATTTGCACCAGTTGGGCCTTGAAATCCTCGAGGTCAAAGTCTTGCCCCTTCTTGATCTTCTGCGCCAGCTTTTCGGCTTCCACACGGTCCACGTGCCGATGGGCTTCCTCGATCAGGGTCAGCACATCCCCCATGCCCAATATGCGCGAAGCCATGCGATCCGGATGAAAAGCTTCCAGGCCGTTGGGTTTTTCGCCTACCCCGATGAACTTGATGGGTTTCTGGGTGACTTTTCGGACCGATAGGGCAGCACCACCACGGGCATCCCCATCAAGCTTGGTGAGAATCACACCGGTCAATGGGAGGGTTTCTCCAAAAGCCCTGGCCGTGTTGACTGCGTCCTGACCCTGCATGGCATCCACTACGAACAGCGTCTCGATGGGATTCAGGGCGTGGTGCAGGAGGCGGATTTCCTGCATCATGGCTTCGTCCACGGCCAGTCGACCTGCCGTGTCCACGATCAGAACGTCATGAAAATGGCGTCTGGCATGATCCAGGGCCGCCAGGGCAATGGCTTCCGGTTGCTGGTCAGGGGAAGAAGGAAAGCAGTCCACATCCAGTGCGCTGGCCAGAACCTGGAGCTGTTCGATGGCCGCAGGGCGGTACACGTCGCAACTGACCAGCAATACTTTCTTGCGCTGTTGTTCCTTGAGCAGCTTGGCCAGTTTTCCGGAAGAGGTGGTTTTTCCTGAACCTTGCAGGCCGGCCATCAGAATAACGGCGGGTGGCTGTGTGGCCAGGTTGAGGCCGTTACCCGGCTCTCCCATGAGATGAACCAGGCATTCGTGCACGATGCCCACCAGAGCTTGACCGGGCGTCAGACTGGACAACACTTCCTGACCCAGGGCGCGTTCGCGGACTTCCTGCATGAAATCCTTGACTACGGGCAGGGCCACATCGGCTTCGAGCAGGGCCAGTCGGACTTCCCGCAGGGCATCCTGGATATTGGATTCCGTCAGGCGTGCTTGCCCACGAAGGGTCTTGATGACGCCTGAGAGCCGGTCTGTAAGCTGATTCAGCATGGAGAAATCGTCCTGAACTTTTGAGGTGGTAAACTAGCCGGATGGAAATTGACCCGCGACTGCATTTTATCACTGCGGCCCTGTATTTCGTTCTGGGCTGGCGAGTGTTTGTGGCACAGCGTGCAGGAACCGGTGGCACCTGGTCGGGATGGAGCATGGTGCGTATGCTGACCCTGGCCGGATTGGCCGTGCATGGCATCATGCTGCATTTTGCCCTCTTCCCGGACAATCGTCTGGACCTCTCGCTGGGCCAGAGCCTTTCGCTGATTGCCTGGGTCACGGTGGCCATGTACTGGGTCGCCAGTTTCCGTTTTCCCCTGGGGGTTCTGGAACCGCTCATTCTTTTCGGAGCGTCAGGACTTGTGCTCATGCCCCTTGTGTTACCCAGCGACAAACCGGTGCCCTACAGCGGGCTGTGGACCTTTAAGGTGCATCTCGTGGTGTCGCTGATGGCTTATGGCCTGTTTGCCATTGCAGCGCTGCATGCGGTTCTCATGGGTATCCTGGAAAAACGTCTCCACAATCATGACCGTTTGCCTCGCATGGGATCCATGCCTTCACTGGTGGCTATGGATGCCCTGCTCTTCCAGATGATTCTGGCTGGATTTCTTCTCCTGACGGCCACGTTGATCAGTGGCATCTTTTTTTCCGAAGCCCTGTTTGGGAAACCATTGACCTTCAATCACAAGGTG
>JAJZEL010000151.1 GCA_021828575.1 Pseudomonadota bacterium | reverse complement strand
GCCGTTTTGGATTGCCGTGTGGTGGAACGCTGGAGCTGGTGCTGGAGCCGCTGCACCCCCACAGCAAAATCCAGGAATTGCTGGAAGCCGTATCCCGACAGCAGGTGGTGGCTCGGGTGCTGGACCTCACAAGCGGGCTGGTTGAAGTGGTTCCCGCCAATCGCACCGATGCGCTGGTCTGCACCGATGCGCAATTGCGTTCCGTGCATGGCCCCCGCTGGCGCCTCCTGATCATCGGTGCGGGACAGGTCAGTGGTTACCTGGCTGAAATGGCCATGGCGCTGGATTACCAGGTCCTGGTGTGCGATCCCCGGCCGGAGTTTCAGAATTCCTGGCAGATGAAAGCGCTTGCGGTGGATGCTGCAATGCCAGACGATTTCATCATCGCCCAGCGACCCGATCCCCACACGGCCATCGTGGCCTTGACGCATGATTTGAAGCAGGATGACCTGGCGTTGCTCGAAGCCCTTAAATCCGATGCGTTCTATGTGGGCGCACTGGGATCAAAGGCCACCCAGGCCAAACGGCGTGAACGCCTGGCCTTGTTTGATTTGAGCGCCGAGCAGATCGGCACGCTGCATGGACCGGCGGGTTTGCCCATTGGCAGCCGTACTCCACCCGAAATGGCCATTTCCATCCTGGCCGAAATCACCGCCGTTCGCCACGGCGTACAGTAACTCCCCATGATCACAGGTCTTCTACTGGCGGCGGGGCGCAGCACGCGTTTTGGCCAAAACAAGTTGCTGCACGCGCCCCCCGGCGAACCCCCATTGGCGCTTCAGGCGGCCCGTTGCCTTGTCGTGCTGGAACATTCCCTTGCGCTGATTCCCCATGGCGATGAAACATTGCGCGCATTGTTCCAGAAGATTGGCATGGCGGTGATGGAGGTGCCCGTTGCCGTATCCCAGCCTGGATTGTCAGATAGCCTGCGCGCTGGCCTGAAGGCCACACCCGAGGCCACAGGCTGGATCATTGCCCTGGCTGATATGCCACAGGTCAAACCTGCTACGGTGACCGCAGTTCACCAGGCCCTGTCCGAAGGTGCACCCATCGTGGCTTGTCGCCATCGCGGGCTGCGCGGCAACCCGGTGGGATTTTCCAGTCGTTTCAGGAGTGAATTGATGACCTTGCAGGGGGACCAGGGGGCACGGGGCCTGCTGGAACGTCATGCAGGTGAAGTGCACTGGCTGGAGGTGGATGATCCGGGCATCCTGCTGGACATTGACGTGCCAGCGGACTGGCAGCGTGGGGGCGGGCAGACTACCAGCGGGTCATGACGCGTTCCGGTGTCAGGTCTTCCAGGCATTTCAGGTGACCCAGGGGACACTCACGTTTGAAGCAGGGGCTGCAAGGCAGGCCCAATCGCACCACCTGGGCCCGCCCTGACAGCGGCGGGGTGAACTCCGGGCTGGATGATCCGAAGACCGCCACCATTGGACGGTCCAGGGCGGCTGCCACATGCATCAGCCCCGAATCATTGCTGATGACGCGCTGGGCTGCCGCCATGAGGTCCACGGCCTGTGCCAGATCAGTGGCGCCGCACAAGTTATGCACCGGGCCTTGCACCGCCTGGGCAATCTGCGCGGCAATGGATGCGTCCTTTTTTGAGCCCAGCAACCAGACCTGAAAGCCCCCCGCGATCAATTGTCTTGCTGCCACAACGAAGTGGCGCACGGGCCAGCGCTTTGCAGGCCCAAATTCCGCGCCAGGGCAGAGCACGGCTACCGGTTGGTCCAGCGTGAGGTGAAGGCGTTGCAGCGTTATGGCCTGCTGTTCCAGGTTGGGAATCAGGCATGGCGCAGGAACGGGCCGTTGCAGGGTGGCACCTGCGGGCAAAGCCATGGCAGCAAAGCGTTCCACCATCAAGGGCAGTGCCGTGCGGTCCAGCACGCGTGCATCGTTGAGCAGCAGGTGGCGCAGTTCGCCCACATAACCGGTTCGCAGGGGAATGCCGGCAAACCAGGGAATCAGCGCGGATTTGAAGGAGTTTGGAAGCAGAATGGCCTGCTGGTAACCTGCCTGCCGCAACTGCTTGCCCAGGGCACGACGGGAGAGTAATTGCAGTTGCCCGTGTCCGAAGGGGTTGTCGAGAATGCGCGATACCTCGGGCATTCTCGACAGTACGCCGTGAGTCCACGGCGGGGCCAGCACATCGAGTTCACAGCCGGGCTCGCGCTTTTTGAGGGCAGCGAAGAGCGGTTGGGATAAGACGGCATCTCCCACCCAGGAGGCGCCGATGATGAGGACTTTGCTCAATGAGCCGCGCTGCGGGCTCCTCCCGCCAGAGTGTAGCGGGTGCCGCAATAAGGGCATTGCGCGGTTCCCGTGCGGGCCACATCCAGAAATACGCGCGGGTGGGTGTTCCACAGCTTGACTGAAGGCATCGGGCAGTGGAGCGGCAGATCCTGCTCGGTGACTTCAATGGCTTTTTGGTTCAATTCGGCAGCGTGTGACATTTCAACCTCCAACAACGGTTAACCAGTCCTGGTGCTTGGGGGAACGGCCCTTGACGCAGTCAAAGTACAATGCCTGCAATTGTGCAGTGACAGGCCCGCGATGTCCGGCACCAATGGTGCGACGGTCCACTTCGCGAATGGGCGTGACTTCAGCTGCGGTACCCGTAAAGAACGCCTCATCGGCGCTATACAGTTCGTCGCGCGAAATGCGACGCTCCAGCACGGTCAGGCCAGCCTCGGCTGCCAGTTGAAAAATGCAGTCGCGGGTGATGCCCTCCAGTGCGCTGGAAAGGTCGGGGGTATAGAGGACGCCGCGCTTGACGATGAAAATGTTCTCGCCGGAGCCTTCAGCCACAAAGCCATCCACGTCCAGGAGCAGGGCCTCGTCGTAGCCATCGGCTGTCGCCTCGTTGTTGGCCAGGATCGAGTTCATGTAATTGCCACTGGCTTTGGCCTTGCACATGGTGATGTTGGGGTGGTGCCGGGTATAGGACGAAGTCTTGACCCGGATGCCCTGTTCGAGGGCTGCTTCGCC
>JAJZEL010000237.1 GCA_021828575.1 Pseudomonadota bacterium | reverse complement strand
GCATCAGGGATATGGCCATGGAAGGACCGATGCGTCGCGGCAAACGCTTCATCCCCCCCCAGGCCGGAACAATGCCCAACTGCACTTCTGGCAGCCCCAGGCGAGTGTCGGGTTGATCCACGGCGATTCGGAAACGACAGGACAGCGCCAGTTCAAGGCCCCCGCCCAGACAATGTCCCCGGATCAGCGCCAGAGTCGGGCAGGCCAATCCCTCCAGACGGTTGAACAGGTGCCAGCCACGAGCCACCAGTTCATCTCCCCGCTCTGGTGTCGCCATGTGCTCGAATTCCGTTACGTCAGCACCGGCGATAAAGCCCGATACCTTTCCGGAACGAATGATGATGGCACGAGGCAAGACTCTCTCCACCTGCTCCAGCCAGCATTTCATTTCGGCCATGACGGCTTCCGACAAGGTATTGGTGCGCTCTCCCTGCCTGTCCAGGGTCACCCAGAGAATACCGGACGCATCCTGCTCAAGCGCCCAGTGTTTCAGAAACAGCGCTCCCGTCATGCACAGACCTCCAGTAGCATGGCCCCCCCCTGCCCCCCGCCAATGCACAGGGAGGCCACACCCCGACGCCCCCCTCGGGCATGCAGGGTGCGAATCACCTCCATGACCAGGCGAGCGCCCGTGGCACCTACGGGATGTCCAATGGCAATGGCCCCCCCATGGGGATTCAGTCGGTCCGATGGCATGGGACCCAGTGGTGCCCCCAGACCCAGTTGTTCCCTGCACCAGTCCAAGTCAGCCCAGGCCTCCTGGCAAGCCAGTACCTGGGCGGCAAATGCTTCATTGATTTCCAGTGTATCCAGGTCCATCAATGTCAATCCATTCCGTGCCAGTAACGGAGCAATGGCCAACACGGGACCCAATCCCATCAACGCAGGATCCAGGGCTGCCCATTCCACGTCCAGAATACTGGCCAGTGGTTTCAGATCCCAGCGGGCAACGGCCTCGTCCGATGCCAGCAGCAACCATGCAGCCCCATCTGTCACCTGCGAACTGTTCCCGGGCGTGATCTGGCCATAAGGCTTGTCAAAAGCCGGCGTCAGGGTGGCCAACTTTTCAGGATCCAACGCCTTGCGAACGCCATCGTCCGTATCATGAATCCGACCATCACTGGACATGAGAGGAATCCGCATCCAGGCATCGGGGGGAAATGCCAAGGCCCTTTGATGACTTTGCATGGCGTAGTCATCCATGGACTTGCGTGAAATGCGAAACATGTCTGCCAGATTTCCCGCCGTCTGCCCCATGCTGAGGTTGACCACCGGGTCTGTCAGACCTTTCAGGAGACCGATCACCGGTTTCAGGTGGGCAGGACGCAACTGGAACAACAATCGCGACTTCTGTCCCAGGTCGCATGCCGTATTCCATTCGGATAACCAGTTCACCATTCGGTCGGAAAAAAGAACGGGGGTTCTGGACAAGGCCTCCGTACCTCCGGCAAGCACGAGATGGCTACGACCCAGACGAATGTTTGAACAGGCTGAATCCAGCGCCTGCATGCCTGAAGCGCAATTGCGCATGACGGTCCAGCCTGGAACCTTGTGCCCGCATCCAAGACGCAAAGCCAGGATACGGCCAATATTCATTTCATCGGGTGCCGGAGCAGCACAACCCAGAATCACTTCATCCAGATCCCTGGGCAGGAAGGGTTGGCGCAACAGCAATGCCCGTCCTGACTGAAGAGCCAGATCGGAAGCGGAGAAAGGACCCGGCCGCCCCCGCGCCTTGAGAAATGGGGTTCTGGCCATGTCCACCACATGGACCGGCCTCATGGTGTCGTCCAGTCGCCGTTCGGGAAATCATCCACCCGAATCACCTGATCTCGCAGCAACTGGAAATGAAGCATCAGGTCGCGTTCGGATTCGGTGATCAACCCGGCGGCAAAGGCCACATGACTCATGTCACGAACGGTGGCTTCAGGATTCCCGGTGAAGCGTCCCGCCTTTTCAGCATCATGAATCCGCTTTTCCAGTGGCTCAGCCTGAATGGCCATGCGAAGGGCTTCTTCAAGCACCCCGACAGATTCTTCGTTTGAATCCGGCAGGTAACAGGCAGCCGTGAGCCGTTCCCGGGCAGGTGAAGGATCAAGCAGGAGACGCGCCACCCGGTGACCCAAACCATCGCCAGGTCCCGACCAGGAAATGCCCGATGGCATGACCAGAATGCATCGCAAAAGAAAACCCAGGGGCTTCCAGGGAAAATTGGCCAGAACCCCCTCAAAAGCCAACCGTATCCGGTACAGGCAATCCTTCAGGCACCATTCCACCAGGGGCCAGTCTTCAACAGGGTGGCCATCATCCTGATACCGTTTCAGAACAGCGGAAGCCAGCACCATGAATGACAGAATGTCCCCCAGACGGGCAGAGAGTTTTTCCAAGCGTTTGATTCCCCCGCCAAGAACCAGAATGCACATGTCACTCAGAAATGCATTTGCAGCAGAACAACGGGACAGGACACGATAATACTTTCCTGTCCGGACATCTGCCGTGTCCGGAACAGAGGCAAACCGTGCCCCTGTCATGCCATGCCAGAACGCACGCATGCCATTGCGCAGCACATGACGGACATGACCGGACAATGCGCCCCTGAAAACCTTCAGCCCTACCTCCGGATCAGGGTGGCTGGCGGCCTGCATTTCCCTGAGCAGGTACGGGTGACAGCGCAGGGCACCCTGCCCGAAGATGATCAGGCTACGAGTCAGAATGTTGGCACCCTCCACGGTAATTCCGATGGGCAACTGCTGATAGGCCCTGCCCAGAAAATTGGCAGGTCCCAAACAGATCCCCTTGCCGCCAATCACATCCATACCATCATTCACTACCAGACGAGCTCGTTCAGTGGTGTGGTACTTGGCAATGGCCGACAGGACGGCAGGCCTCTCGCCCTGATCCACAGAAACGGCAGCCAGCGTACGCAAAGCATCCATGGCGTAGACTTGGGCCCCCATCCGAGCCAGAGGCCCCTCCATCCCCTCAAAATAACCAATG
>JAJZEL010000053.1 GCA_021828575.1 Pseudomonadota bacterium | reverse complement strand
GGGTGTGCAGTCATGGGTGCTCGCTCAAATTACACACGGACGAACCAGAGGCTCATCAGGACAAAAACGCCAAAGATCATGACAAAGGCATAGTGGTAGATATACCCCGTCTGGAAACGACGAATCCGCTCGGAAAGCTTGCCTACCAATCGGGCGCTGCCATTCACCAGAGCACCATCAATCAGGAATACATCACCCACTTTCCACAAACCCTGACCTAAACACCGGGCGCCCGCCGCAAAAAAAACTTCGTTGAAGCGGTCAAAGTAATAGTTGTTCCGAAGCAACGTGGGAATGGACCCCATCATGTCCTGAACAAGGCCAGGCAGACGAGTCCATTTGAGATAGAAAGCGGCGGCCATGGCAATGCCGGCAATGGCGAGCCAGAACGGAAGCGACTGCAAGCCATGCAGCACGAATCCGGCTACACCGTGCCACTCCTCTTTGAGTTCATGCAGCGCATCATCCTGCGGCAGGATCACAATGGAATGGCCAAAATATTGGCCCACCAGCATGGGTTCAACGAATACCATCCCAGCCACCACCGAGGGAATGGCCAGCAACACAAGGGGTACCGTAATTACCCAAGGAGATTCATGCAGGTGCTCCCGTGTATGGTCATCCATGCGTGGCTTGCCGTGAAAAGTCATGAACAACATGCGGAAGGAATAAAAGGCAGTGACGAACACCCCAGCCAGCACCGCCGCGTACGCGTATCCGGAACCTGCAATATCACTGGCTCCCACTGCCTCGATGATGGCATCCTTTGAAAAAAACCCCGCAAATGGTGGAATACCAGCCAGAGCCAGGGAACCCATCAGGGAAGTCCAGTAGGTAATGGGCATGTATTTGCGCAACCCGCCCATATGCCGCATATCCTGCTCATGATGCATGGCATGAATCACGGAACCTGCCGCCAGGAACAGCAGTGCCTTGAAAAAAGCATGGGTCCCCAGATGAAAAATGGCCACGGGATAAGCAGAAGCCCCCAGAGCTACGGTCATATAGCCCAGTTGCGAAAGGGTGGAATAGGCCACCACCCGTTTGATATCGTTTTGCACCAATCCCAGCAGCGCCATGAAGAATGCCGTACTGCCACCGATGACGAGTATCACGGACCGTGCGGTTTCCGAAAGTTCAAACAATGGGGACATGCGCGACACCATGAAAATGCCGGCAGTCACCATGGTAGCAGCGTGGATCAACGCGGAAATGGGAGTCGGACCTTCCATGGAGTCTGGCAACCAGACATGCAACGGCATCTGAGCTGACTTGCCCATTGCCCCCACAAAAAGCAGGAGGCAGATGGCTGTCATCAGTGAAACCGGACTACCGGACACCAGTTCGATGGATCGGCCAGCCATGGCAGGTGCCTGTGAGAAAACAGTGGCATAGTCCAGGGTTCCGAAATAGGCCAGCACGAGACCGATGCCCAACAGGAAGCCAAAGTCTCCCACCCTGTTGACCAGAAACGCCTTGAGATTGGCATAAATGGCTGTAGGCCGGGTGTACCAGAAACCAATGAGCAGATACGAAACCAGTCCCACTGCTTCCCAGCCAAAAAAAAGCTGAAGGAAATTGTTGGACATCACCAGCATCAGCATGGAAAAGGTGAACAGGGAAATATAGCTGAAGAAACGCTGGTAACCGGGATCCTCATGCATGTAACCGATGGTGTAGATATGTACCATGAGTGAGACAAACGTCACCACCAGCATCATGGTGACCGTCAGCGGGTCAATCAGGAAACCTACATGCATGGCGACGCCTTCTGTGGCAATCCAGGTATAGACATCACCATTGAACTCGTGACCTGCAAATACATCCTGTGCAATGAAAAAAGAAGCAACCAAGGCGATGGCCACCCCAAGAATGGTGACCACATGGCTTCCAGTTCGCCCGATGGCACGTCCGAAAAGACCTGCCAAAAGTGCACCTGCCAGTGGTGCAAGGGGAACGGTCAGGTAAAGGCTGTTCATGCTCATGTGCGGATCATTCCTTGAGACTGCTCAGATCATCCACATTGATGGAGTGGATGTTCCGGAACAGCACGACCAAAATCGCCAGACCGATGGCTGATTCGGCAGCTGCCACCGTCAGGATGAAGAAAACAAACACCTGCCCGGCCGTGTCGTGCAGATAATGGGAAAAAGCCACAAAATTGAGATTGACTGCCAACAACATCAATTCGATGCACATCAGCAGGACAATGACGTTTTTCCTGTTCAGAAAAATGCCTACCACACTGATGGCGAACAGGGCTGCCCCCAGCATCAGATAGTCGCTTAGATTGATCATGACGGATCCTTTTCGGCGGGCATGGACACCACGCGAATCCTGTCAGCGGCCTTGACACGAACCTGGGCCGAGGGATCCACGTAGCGGGAATCCTTGCGTTTACGCAAGGTCAATGCAATGGCCGCCACAATGGCCACCAGCAGGATGACCGCGGCAAGCTCAAAGGGATACACGTAATTCGTGTAAAGCTGGAGACCCAGTTCGCGGGTGTTGCTGTAACTGGCCGGTGCAGGAAGCCCGTCCAGTCCCAGCGTGCTGAACTGGCGACTGCTGACCACGAGAACCATTTCCACCACCATGATGAGCGCCACCACCGCCCCCACTGGAAAATATTTCCAGAACCCTTCCCGCAAACGATCCAGGTCGACATTAAGCATCATGACCACAAACAGGAACAGCACCATCACTGCGCCCACGTAAACAAGCACCAGGGTGATGGCCAGGAACTCGGCCTCCAGCATCATCCAGAGTCCTGCGCCGGTAAAAAAGGCCAGCACCAGGAACAGAACCGCATGCACGGGATTACGGGCCACAATCACGCCCACTGCTGATGCCAGCAGCACAAGCCCAAAAGCCGAAAAAACGAGTGGAGTCAGGTCTGTCACTTTTCAATAACCCTATCGGTAACGGGCATCTTCGGCACGGTCGGCTGCAATCTGAGCTTCATAACGATCTCCCACAGCCAGCAGCTTTTCCTTCGT
>JAJZEL010000030.1 GCA_021828575.1 Pseudomonadota bacterium | reverse complement strand
CACCAGACAAGATTTTCAGGGAAGTGCGTCGCGTACTAAACGCTGGCGGTGTTTTCCTGTTTACGGCGTTGGGCCCGGATACCCTCCATGAATTCCGACGTGCCGCCCTGCCTGAAAACACAGGGCGATTGCCTGAACATTCCGCGTTCATGGACATGCATGACCTGGGTGATGCACTGATGCATGCCGGACTTGCCGACCCTGTCATGGAACGGGAAGACCTGCTGTTGACTTACCCGGATACCAAAACACTGCTGACCGACCTCAGAAACACGGGACTGTCTGGCATGGCACGACCGGGGGGAAAAGGACTTCGGGGACGAAAAGTGCTGGAGCGTATCCTGGCCCAGCATGAGCGCGTGAGGGCCGATAACCGGCTGCCTGCCACATTCGAGGTCATTTATGGCCATGCCTGGAAACCGCTCCCCCGGACCACTTCCGGAGGTCGGCCCATCATAGACATTCTCTCGCAATGATTCAGTCTGGCTTCCGCTGACCAAAGTTGGCCACTGCTGCCAGGATTTCGTGGCGAGCTTCATCAGGTCCCTTCCAGCCATCAATCTTGACCCACTTGCCGGGCTCCAGATCCTTGTAGTGCTCAAAGAAAAGAACGATCTGCTCCAGAGTCAATGACGGAAGGTCCTGGGGCGTCTGGATAGATTTATAGATAGGGCAGAGCTTATCCACAGGAACAGCCAGGAGCTTGACATCCTGACCAGCTTCATCGGTCATCATCAACACGCCGATCGGGCGGCATCTGACCACTACTCCTGTAATCAGGGGAATAGGAGTCAGTACAAGCACGTCCACTGGATCTCCGTCAGCCGACAGGGTGTTTGGAATGTAGCCGTAATTGCAGGGGTAATGCATGGCCGTGGCCATGAAACGATCCACAAACATGGCCCCTGACTCTTTGTCCACTTCGTACTTGATGGGGTCGCCATTCATGGGAATTTCGATGATGACGTTGACGTCATCAGGCACCGCACGTCCGGCGGATACTTTTTCCAGATTCATCACATGTCCTTGCTCAATGGAGGGTGTCATTATACTAAAATGCCAGCTGGCATTTGCCGGTTTGTCAGGTTCAGGAAAGGAAGCAAGACATGCGCGTGGTCGTTCTCGGAGCAGGCATCCTGGGAGTCAGCAGTGCCTGGTACCTGCACCGCGCCGGGCACGAGGTAGTGGTGGTGGATCGCCAACCCGCCCCTGCCATGGAAACCAGCCTGGCCAACGGTGGGCAACGTTCCACGGGTCATGTGGAACCCTGGGCCAGCCCTGACACCTTGCCGCGTCTCCTCTGGTGGATGACCCAGGAAAATGCACCCATGCTGTTCCGGTTACGGGCAGATCCGGCCCAGTGGCGCTGGGCACTTTCTTTTCTCAGTGAATGCCGCCCCTCCCGGCAGCGCCATAATCTCAGACGATTATTGAATCTGGGCCTGTACAGCCGGCAGGCTCAAGATGAACTGCAGGCCACCCTGCCCCTGCCTCACGAGGAAATCCGTCAGGGCATCCTGCACCTTTACGATGACCCAAAGGAATGGGAAGATGCCTGCAGGACTTCAGTGCGCATCACCCAACTGGGCTATGAAAGACGGCGCGTCACCCTGCAGGAAGCCATGGCACTGGAACCGGCCCTGCAATATTCATCTACGCACTGGGTAGGTGGCACCTACACACCGGGTGATTGCACAGGCAATGCCCATATCTGGACGCAGAGCCTGGCCCAACATTGCGAACGGGCGGGGATCCGGTTTCTTTTTGAGCAAGTGGCCGAATCATTGATCACTGAAGGAAACAGAGTTTGCGCCGTACGCCTGTCAGGTCAACCGCTCCCACTGGATGCAGATGCCGTCGTGGTGGCCTTGGGCAGTCACAGTGGACCTTTCCTAAAGCATCTGGGCCTACGCCTGCCCATCTACCCAGTCAAGGGATACTCGGCCACCATGTCCGTGCTAAAACAGGAACATGTACCTGTCATCAGCATCACTGACGATGCCAGCAAGATGGTCTTCACACTTCTGGAAAGCAAGCTGCGCGTGGCCGGTACAGCCGAGTTGAACGGTTACGACATGACGCTTTCGGCTGTGCGTTGCAACGCGCTGACGGAACGGGCGCGCATTCTATTTCCTGAAGCTGCCGATTATGCTCACCCCGAATACTGGACAGGCCTGCGTCCTGCCACCCCATCAGGGTGCCCACTGATTGGTCGATGGCAGTACCGCAATCTGTTCCTCAACACCGGGCATGGCAGCCTGGGATGGACACTGGGTTGTGGCAGCGGAAAAGCGTTGGCACTGCTTGTGTCTGGCGAACCCACCGGACTGGACTTCAGCTTTTCAATGCCCTGAAAATAAAGGGCAGGCTGTGTTCCAGACGTTCATCGATACCTGAATGGGTACCGTCAAATTCTTCGTAACGGTGGGGTACTTTCAGGGTGTGTAGCATGCGGGAAAGTATGCGCGACCCATAATGCAGGTGATACTGGTCACGCCACCCGCAGTCCAGAAACAGTGCCTTGAGCGATTTGAGGGCAGGCACGTGCAGCGCTACCCGATGAATGGGATCATGCCGTAACCAGCGGTTCCAGCGTTTCTCGAGCAACTCGCCACTGTCCAGGTGAAACGGGAGCCGAAAACCATTGGGTGCTCTGGGGTCGGGATCGTACGTGGCTGCCATGCAAAGATTCATCAGGGCGTGAGTGTCCTGACCAGAAGGACGTGAGCATTTTTTCATATGCTCCAGAAAGATTTTCACCCGTCCGTCGTCAAGCCCACGGGCAAGCCCAGGATGCCATTTTCCGGGACGCACCGGTCCTGACACCGGAGGTTTTGGCTTGTGGCGCGCCAGAACATCGAGCGTATTAGGCCAGTCACTCCGGTACACAAAATCGAAATAAGCGTCTCCGGAATGGTTAGCCACCCCCCCCCAAACTTCAGGGTACAACATGGCCTGCATCAGGGCTCCGTATCCTCCTGAAGACTTTCCGAACACCGCGCGACACTCACGATTGCCCATCGTGCGAAATTCTTTGTCCACGAATGGGACAATTTCCCGAGCCAGATAGTCTCCATAAAGACCCAGGGCAGAAGAGTTGATGTACTGGTTACCCCCCAAGGCGGTGTAACAATCCGGAAAAACCACAATCACGGGGCCCATGGCCCGTGCGTGGACCATGCGCGCGATGCGCATCCACACGTTTTCTTCGAAAGGGCGCCAGTTGGCCTGCGCAAGCCCGCTTCCAAGATAACCTGCCAAGTGGTAGAAAACGGGAAACCGGCGATTACCAGATAAGGGTTGGTCATACTGTGGCGGCAACCACACGGGAAACACTCGCTCGTGGGCGTCTCCCAGGGGATTGTCGCGCAAGCGACGCGACGCATGTTCCACCCAGACCAGGCGCCCGGAATTTTGCCGAGTGCTCTGGTACCGGGACATGAAAAGCGTTAGCCGTTGACCCGACGACGGTATTCGCCGGTGGTGGTGTCAATCTCGATGCGGTCGCCCACTTCACAGAAAAGGGGCACCGATATCTGGAAACCATTTTTGAGGGTGGCCGGCTTGAGCACCTTGCCGGAAGTGTCACCCCGAACGGCAGGCTCTGTATAAGCAATTTCCCGGACGAGAGAACTGGGTAATTCGACAGAGATGGGACGCCCATCATAAAGAGTAATCTCGCCAGGCATGCCATCTTCAAGATAATTGAAGGCCTCACCCAGACTGTCACGATCCATGTCGTACTGATTGTATTCAGTGTCCATGAAAACGTATGAGGGATCAGCAAAATAGGAATACGTCACTTCCTTCCGTTCCAGAATGACCTGGTCCAGCTTGTCGTCCGCCTTGTAAACCACTTCACTGGCTGCACCCGTAAGGAGGTTCTTGAGCTTCATCTTGACCACTGCCGCGCTTCGCCCCCCCTTGTTGTATTCCGTCTTCTGAATCACCATGGGGTCTTTGCCCACCATGATCACGTTACCGGAGCGAAGTTCCTGTGCCTGTTTCATTGCCGTGTCATCCTGATCTGTTCGAAATCAAACGCCTGACCTAACATTCCATTATAGCAATCTGTCCACAAAACTCGCAAGCTGGTGAGCCAGATCCACCTGCCCCGCCAGCTTTTCTGCCCAATGCTGCGCATGGGTTTGAAGCCCATCCAGACGGCTTTCCAGGGCATGCCAAGCATGCTGTGCACTGCCATCACCATTCCAGGCCATGAAGAATCTGCGCAAGATGTCTTCCACCCCTTCAGGCAACCCTTGGCAATAAGCGGTCAAAAATGCTTCCATTTTGATCAGATGAGCCTGCCCTGACTGCGGATAGATGTGCCAGGCCAGAGGACGTGCTGCCCACTGGGCTCGCACGAAGGAATCCTCGCCCCGAACGAAATTGAAATCACAGGCCCAAAGGGTCTCATCGTACCGTTCCTGGCTGGAAAAAGGGACCCAGTAACACGTCAGCGCGCCTTTCATCGCCTTGCGGGCGCCGGACGGCGCCTGAAGATGCACGGCAGCCCGTGCGGCCAGGGGCGTATTCTCGGGTAACAGGCAACGCACCGGACGGGAGCCTGAAATCCAGGCATTCAACAAGTCATGCAGTTGTACCGTGTCATAACCAAAAAGCGAGACTGCCCATTCGCCTGCAATGGGGGGTGGCAAGTTCAACGATCGCCAAAATTGCGCTTGCGCCTGAACCGAGCCCTGGAAAATCTGTCGTCTTTCAAGCAGCCCTGTTTCACGGATCAGGCCACCTGTTCCAGGAAAAAACCCAGGGAAAAAGAAATGGCGCACCAACGGATAGGATGCATGGGGAGAAGGCAGTCTATGACACCCAGTCACCCAATCTTCTGCGCTGAGGTATTCAAGGTTGATCCAGGCCACGGGATCCGTGCTATTGACCATGGCATCCACGTAGGACTGGGGAGCCTCGCAGCCAAAAGCTTCCAGTACCACTGGTGATATGGCATCCACAACAAACGGATGCCCCCAGCGCCGGATCAGGACGCCGGCCACCTCCTGATAGTCGAGCACGGGGTCGCATCCTGGCACCATACGGGCCAGTGTGGAAAGGTCATCGATGAACAGACGGGGTGTCACCCCGAAATCCGCACGCAACTGACGAGCCAGCCGCCAGACCACTCCCGCATCCCCATAATTGTCAATGACCCGACAAAAAAGGTCCCAGCGCAGCGGAATCATCCTGCACTCGATCCTGTTTTACAGGATGACCATCGCTGCCACTCCGGCCTCGGCCACAAGACCATCCTGAAAGGACTGTACGCCGGAAACGCCAATGGCTCCCACCACCTTGCCATCATGCAGCAACGGCAATCCCCCTTCGATGGGGGTCGCTGCCGGCAAATTGAGCATATGCACCCTTCCACCCAGGATGGTGTCCTCGATTTTTTTAGTGGGTCGACGAAAGAGACAAGCTGTGCGCGCTTTTTCATGAGCCACTTGTACAGAACCCAGTTGGGTATCATCCATGCGCTCGAGAAGGATCAGATGCCCTCCATCGTCCACCACGGCAATGACCACGTTCCACTGGTTTTGTTCTGCGCAGGCACGCGCTGCAGCCGCAATGACCCGCGCATCCGCCAGCGTCAAGACCACCTTGGTATTCATGGAATTTCTCCCGTCAAAAGTCCAGATGCAGCCGCAATCCATATACATCAATCGGACCACGCACCTGATTGTAAGCAGGATTCACAATGTACTGCCAGTCAAACGTCAATTCCACATTCCTGACAATACCCAACCGGTAGTAGGTTTCCAGCACGTTTTCGGGTGCGTACACCAGATAGCCGTCCCCAATGAATAGATCGTAATTGCCTGCCGCCAAAAACGCCTGCCGATTCGAGTTGATGCTATTAGCTGCCCATCCCACACCAATGCCGTCTTTCTCGCGTCCCCACAACCCGCCCTCCAAAGAGAACCCAGCACTGGCACTGCGATCGGCCTCCGTATAGGCCATGGTCTCACTCTGGCCCCCGGTCCAGAACATACGGGAAAAAAACCCCACGCCCGACATCAATTCCTGCTGCAGATTAAGCCCTGCCCCACCCCGTTTAGCGTCATATTTGGGCGAGTTTTGAATGAACACACCTGTCTGGTTGAGAAACTGACCGTAACTGGATAACTGCATACGTCCCTGATAGGCCAACAGCTTCAATGCCCCACTGGCCCATCGGCGCTCGATTTCCGCATCCACGCCAAAGTGCTGCCCCACAGATCCGTCCAGCTCCAGTTGATTGGGCAGACGCGGCATGGCAAACCAGCCCGCACGCAATGACCACTGGTCCCAGTCCAGCTGGGACATGGCTCCCCAAGTATAGCCTCGCGCATCCGCAGGAAAATCGTAGGCGCAAGAGGTCATGAAACACCAGTTCAGAAACTGATCATCAGACTTGTGGGCATAGGCATTTCCATCAAACATGTCCAGCACATCCAGCTTGCCGTAAATGAGCTGTACATTGCGCGAACTGGTTTCGCGCGCAAAATTCTGTTCGTCTGCTTCCTTCGACTGAGATGTGCCTCCCAGTTCCCAAGTGTTGCGTACGAAAGCCAGGGCCAAGTAAGTAGTGAACTGATTGGTCATGACGCGTTGCATGTCATTGTTGGTCAGGGCGGCCAAGCCCCCTGCATTGCTCAAGGGAATCCCCCGGATATCCTCTACCCGTGCCCAGAACTCTGCATGGGGCCCTGCCAGGTAACCCAGATTGATACCACCCACACTCGAATAAGAATTTTCAGCTTGCGAACTGAAGCTGTTGGGACCGTCCGGATACTTCGAATAGAACGCACCGTGTTTCTGGTCGATCAGCGTTTCATCTACGTGAACTGCCCAGTCCTGACTGTCCGGCCAGTCCATGGCACGGGTATCCACAGACCACAGCGACCCCGTCAGCCCTGATATCAACAGCGCTGGAAAGAAGGCGCTCTTGCCCATGGTTCACTCGAGAGGTATCTCGAAGATGGCCTTGACCGTCCAGCCATCCGCGTAGGATGTCAGCCCCCGGCCAACACCAAAATTAAATACCCAAGGTTTCATATCAACATCTACCACGGCAAACAGAACATCTGATTGTTGGCTGTAGGGAAGGATGCCTACAATTGGTTGCCCGAGCTCTGTGTAATACTCGAAACCAGCAGAAAGACCGTCCATGACCTTCCTACCCAACTTGAAAGAAGGAGCAAACTCAGGCCCGTTCTGGCGATATCCGGTGTGCAGATAATAATCCATGACCGGATTGGTCAGAAACAACCAGTCTTCCGTGCGATACCCCAAAATAGGCCGGAGTTCCACCTCGTTCTGATCGGGCTCATACTGCGGCTTGACGTCTGACACTTCCACGTTAAAACCATAAAAAAGCCCCCCCTGCGGCGCTTGCTGCGGGATCCACTTAAGCCGAACCCGCGGACCAGCAAACTGGGTGCCATAACCTGGCGCGTTATCCACTGGCAAATACAGGCCTGCCTCAAGAGTATCTGTCAGGCCGTAACTGATTTCTGGAGTACCACGATACCCATGAACGTCCCCCACTTGGGGCGGAGTCTGGGGATAGTCTGCACGAGGCCCCGAAGGCGTGGCATTCAGGTGAAGTTCCAACCCCCACTGCCCAGGTTTGTTGATGCTGTCGTCGTAAACCTGAATTTCATCCTGCAGTGTGGCCCCTGCAGGAAACGACATAAGAAAGCACCCAAGGAACGTCAGAACCGGCCGCGTTCCCTGAGAACGCAAAAAGCCTGTCTCTGGTTTCATGGACGCCATATTATTTCATCTTTATGACGGCCGTATGACGTCAACTAGGCAGATGGGCCAGGATGCTGTCCACGCTTTTCTTGGCATCACCAAACAGCATTCGCGCATTCTCTTTGAAAAACAAAGGATTATCCACTCCCGCATAGCCCGTGGCCATACTGCGCTTGAATACCACCACAGTCCTGGCTTTCCAAACCTCCAGGACAGGCATGCCGGCAATGGGGCTACCAGGATCTTCCTGGGCACTTGGATTGACAGTATCATTGGCACCCACCACCAGCACCGCATCCGTTTCCGGAAAATCGGCGTTGATTTCATCCATCTCCAGCACAATGTCGTAAGGTACTTTGGCTTCCGCCAGCAGTACGTTCATGTGTCCAGGCAAACGACCTGCCACCGGATGGATGGCAAACCTCACTTTGACCCCCTTCGCACGAAGTCGTCGAGTGATTTCGCTGATAGCGCCCTGTGCCTGGGCCACTGCCATGCCATAGCCGGGCACAATGATGACCTCTCGGGCTTCCACCAGAAGATGCGCCGTTTCTTCCGCAGAAATGGAGACCGCTTCCCCCTGGGGACCGCCAGCTGCGCTGGAAGAAGCGCCGCTCCCTGTGCCGAACCCTCCCATGATGACGCTGATGAAACTGCGATTCATGGCACGACACATGATGTAGGACAGAATGGCCCCGCTACTGCCCACGAGCGCCCCGGTAACGATCAGCAGATCGTTGGACAGCATGAATCCTGTGGCTGCTGCTGCCCAACCGGAATAACTGTTGAGCATGGATACCACCACTGGCATGTCAGCTCCACCAATGGCCATGACCAGATGCACACCCATCAGGGATGCAATGGCCGTCATCACCAGAAGGGGAAACAATCCCTGTGATCCAGTGGCCTGCAGAAATAGATGCCCCAGAAAAACAGACATCACCAAACCAAAAAGGTTGAGCCAATGTCGCGCAGGCAACATGACCGGCTTGCCGGAAATCGAGCCGCGCAATTTTCCAAAAGCCACCACCGACCCTGTGAATGTCACCGCTCCGATGAATACACCCACGAAAATCTCCAACAGATGCACGGTATGCTCAGCAGAACTGTAATCGTTCTGGGCACGCCCAAACAGGTTGCCCAGAACCGCCTGCATGTCCTGAAAGGTCTGGTCCGTTGCATCCAGCGGGGTGGCAGGCTGCAAATAGCTGGCATAACCCACAAGGATGGCAGCCATGCCCACAAAACTGTGAAGCACCGCCACCAGTTCAGGCATCTGGGTCATTTCCACACGCACAGCCAGCATCCAGCCCACTGCCCCACCCACGAGCACTGCGGGTATCAGATACTCGAAGTGGTTGACATGGGCACCGAACACGCTGGCCAGAATGGCCAAAGCCATGCCCGCTGCCCCATAAAAATTGCCGCGCCGGGCGGAATCCTGACGGGAGAGCCCTCCCAGGCTCAGAATGAACAGTATGGCGGCCGCCACATAGGAAACGGTCATCAATCCGTTGGCCATGGTCAAATCCTCAATCCTTCCTGAACATGTTCAGCATGCGGTGGGTCACACGGAACCCGCCAGCGATGTTGATGGTGGCAATTAATACAGAGAACAATGCCAGCAACATGACCGTCCGGTCCGTACTGGATACTTGCAGAAGTGCCCCAATCACGATAATGCCGCTAATGGCGTTGGTCACGCTCATGAGTGGCGTATGCAAGGCAGGCGTCACATTCCAGACCACCTGATAGCCAATGAAACAGGCCAGAATAAACACCGTGAAGTGCGGCAGAAAAACGGGAGGTGCGTAGGCCCCGATCAACGCAAAGGCCAATGCCCCCAGAGCCACGAGGGGAACCAGTCTACTCAACGGCATGGGCCCGCTGCTTTCCCCGTGCTTAGGGGCTGGCACTGGAACGGCTGCCTGTTTGGCGGGTGCAATGGCCGGAACCTTGAGTGGTGGCGCAGGCCAGGTCAGAACACCCTGATGTACCACAGTGGCTGTACGAATCACGTCATCTTCCATGTTGATGACCGCTTCGCCATTTTTGGCAGGTGCCATGTCCGTAAGCAGGTGACGGAGATTGGTGCCGTAAAGCTGGCTGGACTGCGTGGCCAGACGGCTCGGCAGGTCCGTATACCCAATGATTGTCACACCGGCTGCATCCGCCACCTGACCAGGCACCGTGCACTCGCAGTTGCCTCCCTGTTCTGCAGCCAGATCCACGATGACACTGCCGCGCTTCATGGATGCCACCATATCGGCGGTGATCAGTCGAGGAGCCGGTTTTCCAGGGATCAGGGCTGTGGTCACGATGATGTCCACTTCCCTCGCCTGGGCTGCAAACAATTCCATTTCGGCCTTGATGAATTCCGGACTCATCTGTTTGGCATACCCGCCTGAACCGGATCCCTCTTCCTGAAAATCAAGTTCCAGAAACTCGGCACCCATGCTTTCAATTTGTTGCTTCACTTCAGGGCGAGTATCAAACGCCCGGACAATGGCGCCCATCCCCTTTGCAGCACCGATGGCAGCCAATCCGGCCACCCCAGCCCCGATCACCATGATCTTGGCTGGGGGAACCTTGCCAGCGGCTGTGATCTGCCCCGTGAAAAAGCGCCCAAAATGTTGGGCTGCTTCCACAATGGCCCGGTAACCCGCAATATTGGCCATGGAACTCAGCGCGTCCATTTTTTGGGCACGGGAAATGCGTGGAATGGCATCCATGGCAAGTACACTGGCCCCACTGGCCACCAGTTTCTGCATCAGATCCGGATTCTGTGCCGGCCAGATGAAACTGATCAGCGTGCAATCCTTGTGAAGCAAGTCGACTTCGTGGCAATTGAGCCCAGGGTGAACCTCGGGAGCACGCACCTTGAGAATGATCTGGGCGTTCTTCCAAAGCTGTGCCACATCGGTCACGATTTCCACGCCTGCTGCCGCATAAGCAGCGTCCGGCAGTTGCGCCCCTGCACCTGCACTGGATTCAATGGCCACTCTGAACCCCAACTTCAGCAAATGCGCAGCCGTGTCAGGAGTGGCCGCCACACGGCGTTCTCCTGAATGTACTTCTTTGGGAATCCCTATAAGCATTGACATGATGTGCTTTCCCTGAATGCCTGTTTCGCGCTCGTCAAAATGTGCAAAAAAGGTGCATTTTGCCCGATTAAAAGTGTCTTGGACAGACGGTCATCAAATGTTTCAGCCGCTGCCAATCAAAATGGGGCCCCGGATCCGTCTTTCTACCGGGCGCCACATCGGAATGTCCCAACATGTCCCGGACAGGGTAGGTGGTACATAAACTGCTGGCAAGCGCAGCCAGTACCTGGTACTGGGCCTCTTCAAACGGCCTGTCATCCGTGCCTTCAAGTTCAATGCCTACCGAAAAATCATTGCAGTTGGTTCTCATTCCCCACCGAGATACGCCGGCATGCCAGGCACGCCTGTGACAAGGCACAAACTGGATCAACTCCCCATTGCGACGGATGAAAAAATGAGCAGAAACCCGGAGTCCTTCGAGGGAAGCATACGCGGGATTATCTTGCAATTTAATGCAATTAGTGAACAGACGGAACACATCATCCCCGCCAAACTGGCCTGGAGGCAAACTGATGTTGTGAATCACCAACAGATCAATGGTAGCGCGTTCAGGCCGGGCGTCCTGGTTGGGTGATGGCACTTGCCGCGCCCGCCGGACCCTGCCGTCCGCCCCCACAGGAAAGGTCATGGGCAATCTAGCGAACCCCTTGCCGGCGGTGGTCTTCACCGCAATAAAACTGTCCGCCCCCTTCAACAGCCTCGGAACGCGGCACATAAACGCCACACTGGGCGCAGCGCACCATGTCCTGCACGTCTCCCTCCCCTCCCGCAAGGGGCTCATCATCCCTCACTCCCGGAGATTTCCGGTCATCAGGTCGTTTCAGGGCTGGAAGGGCATGCTTTGCGACCCACCAGATCAGGAATCCCCACAATAGCAATCTAAACATTCCGCTAATCTACCATGAAGCACCGCCAAACGAATCAGTGATAGACTCGGCCATTTGGAGAAATCACTCCTTGAGTTTCCCTCACTCGCTTGAACGCCCCCGCTGGAAAGGTTTTCTGGCAGCTTTCGTGGTCGTGGCCTGCTGGACGGGTTTCAACATTGTTTCCCGGTTGGGCGGAAAGGGACACCTCACACCCTATGACCTCACCGCACTACGCTTTGGTGTATCAGGCAGCGCCATGTTGCCCGTGGTTCTGACGGTGGGCAATGCACTCACCAAACCCCGTCTTCTGGCGGTCATGATCACAGGCGGGCTTTTTTACGCTCTTCTGGCCTACACCGGATTTTCCTTTGCACCTGCCGCCCATGCGGGCATACTGATCAACGGTGGGATCCCTCTGGCTACTGCACTACTGGCTTGGGTATGGCTGGGCGATCGTCCTTCCGGATTGACCTCTCTTGCGCTGATACTGACTGCTGGCGGCGTGATGGTGCTCAGTCTTGGCAGCCTTGGAAACAGCGCAAGCCGGTCACCCTCCGAATGGATCGGCGACCTCTGCTTTGCAGGGGCTGCCTGTCTTTGGGCCGTATATGGGCTTTTGGTCAGGCTCTGGCAAATCAAGCCGCTGGATGCTGTCAGTGGCATCACCGTCACCACGGCCTGTTGCTACCTGCCCGTGTATTTCCTGTTTCTTCCCAAGGGACTCTCACAAACCCCCATACATGACATCCTGTTACAAGGCATCTACCAGGGTGTCGTAGCGGCCCTGGTGGCCTCTTTCAGCTATGCCTACGCTACCCTGTCCCTGGGACCCGGAACGGCCTCCCTCATGCTGGCCATTGTTCCTGCCGCATCAGCCATCCTGGCCGTGCCTTTCCTTGATGAAGACTTCACCCAATTCACCGTTGCCGGTGTCCTGTTGGTAACATGCGGAGCCGCACTGGGTGCCAGCCTCAAAAAAACAGCACCGCGACCCACACCACAAGCACATTGACCAGACTGATCAGGACAGCCGCACTGCCAATGTCCTTGGCCCGTTTCGATAACCAGTG
>JAJZEL010000037.1 GCA_021828575.1 Pseudomonadota bacterium | reverse complement strand
AAGCCTCTGGTGGGGACCGGCATTGAACGCACAGTGGCTGTAGGCTCGGGTACCACTGTCCAGGCTCGTCGTGGTGGCGTGGTGGACTACGTGGATGCTGCCCGGATTGTGGTTCGTGTCAATGACCAGGAAACTTCGGCGGGTGATGTGGGGGTGGATATCTACAACCTCATCAAGTACCGACGTTCCAACCAGAACACGAACATCAACCAGCGTCCCATCGTTAAGGTGGGTGATGTGATATCCCGTGACGACGTGATAGCAGATGGCGCTTCCACTGATATGGGCGAACTGGCACTTGGTCAGAACATGCTGGTGGCTTTCATGCCATGGAACGGTTACAACTTTGAAGATTCCATCCTGATTTCCGAGCGGATCGTTGCAGAAGACCGTTTTACTTCGATCCACATCGAAGAGCTTTCTGTGGTGGCGCGCGACACGAAACTGGGCCCGGAAGAAATCACGCGTGATATCTCCAACCTTTCTGAGCGCATGCTGGGTCGGTTGGATGAGTCAGGCATCATTTTCATTGGTGCGGAAGTAGAGGCTGGTGATGTGCTGGTGGGCAAGGTCACCCCCAAGGGTGAAACCCAGCTGACTCCGGAAGAAAAACTGCTTCGAGCCATTTTTGGCGAAAAAAGCTCTGATGTGAAGGACACGAGCCTTCGGGTTCCCTCCGGTATGTCGGGTACTGTGATTGGTGTCCAGGTGTTTACGCGTGAAGGCATCCAGCGTGATGCCAGGGCGCAGCAAATCATCGATGATGAGTTGCACCAGTTCAAGAAAGATTTGGGCGACCAGATGCGCATCGTGGAAAACGATACTTTCGGTCGTCTCGAACGCTTGCTGGTGGGTAAGGTGGCCAAAGGCGGACCCAAGCGCTTAGCCAAGGGCACGAAGATTGCCAAAACCTATCTGACCGAGTTGGGGCGCTATGACTGGTTCGACATCCGTTTGTCCGACGAGGATCAACAGGTGCAGCTGGAGCAAATCAAGGAAAGCCTGGAACAGAAGCGTGTGGAATTTGAAGCACTGTTTGAGGAAAAGAAGCGCAAACTCACTCAGGGCGATGAATTGCCACCGGGTGTCCAGAAAATGGTCAAGGTGTATCTGGCTGTGAAACGGCGTTTGCAGCCAGGGGACAAAATGGCTGGACGGCATGGAAACAAGGGGGTTGTTTCCAAGATCGTGCCTGTGGAAGACATGCCTTTTACGGCCAACGGAATTCCTGTGGACATCGTGCTGAACCCGCTCGGTGTGCCTTCCCGCATGAACGTGGGACAAATCCTGGAAACTCATCTGGGGTGGGCAGCCAAGGGACTGGGGCACGTGATAGGCCAACTCCTGGAACAGCAGACCGAAGCAGTCAAGCTGCGCCAGTTCCTTGAACAGATCTATAACCGCACTGGAAAGCAGGAAGGCATAGCGTCCTTCTCCGAGGATGAAGTCGTGGAGTTGGCTCGCCACTTGCGATCTGGCGTACCGTTTGCGACGCCTGTTTTCGACGGAGCAACCGAGGCTGAGATCAAAGACATGCTCGAGTTGGCCGGTTTGCCTCGCAATGGACAGATGCAGCTTTTCGATGGCCGTACGGGTGAAGCGTTTGACCGGTCCGTGACCATCGGCTACATGCATATTCTCAAACTGCACCATCTGGTGGATGACAAAATGCATGCGCGTTCGACAGGTCCTTACAGTCTGGTCACCCAGCAACCGCTGGGAGGCAAGGCACAGTTTGGTGGGCAGCGATTCGGGGAAATGGAAGTGTGGGCACTCGAAGCATATGGTGCTTCCTATACCCTGCAAGAAATGCTGACCGTGAAGTCCGACGATGTGCCGGGCCGCACGAGGGTGTACGAGAACATAGTGAAGGGTGAGCACAAGATTGATGCGGGCATGCCAGAATCCTTCAATGTTCTGGTCAAGGAAATCCGTTCGTTGGGGATTGACATCGATCTCGATAGGAATTGAATCAGGAAGCAAGGGCCAGGATTTCGTTCCCGAATTCATCACAGGGTATCCCCACACCGGGGTGTCCGATGGAGGTAAACGTGAAAGCACTATTGGATTTGTTCAAGCAGGTCAGTCAGGAAGAAGAGTTTGATGCCATTCGAATTGGTCTCGCTTCTCCGGAGAAGATTCGTTCGTGGTCCTACGGCGAAGTAAAAAAGCCGGAAACCATCAACTACAGGACCTTCAAGCCTGAACGCGATGGCCTGTTCTGTGCCAAGATTTTCGGTCCCATCAAAGATTACGAATGTCTTTGCGGGAAATACAAGCGGCTCAAGCATCGCGGTGTCATTTGTGAAAAGTGCAATGTTGAAGTGACGTTGGCACGTGTGCGTCGCGAGCGCATGGGGCATATCGAACTGGCCAGTCCTGTGGCGCACATCTGGTTTCTCAAGTCTTTGCCCTCGCGTTTGGGCATGGTACTTGACATGACGCTGAGGGACATTGAGCGTGTCCTGTATTTCGAGGCATACGTGGTGACCGATCCGGGGATGACCCCGCTTCAGCGTTGCCAACTGCTTTCTGAAGAAGACTATCTGGCCAAGGTTGAGGAGTATGGTGACGAGTTCTCCGCCAGCATGGGTGCCGAGGGAATTCGCGAGTTGTTGCGCCACATCAGCCTGGACACGGAAATCGAAAGGATGCGCCAGGAGTTGGCGGGCACTTCCTCTGAAACCAAGATCAAGAAATTCGCCAAACGCGTCAAGATTCTCGAGGCTTTCCAGAAATCAGGCATCCGCCCCGAATGGATGATCATGGAAGTGCTGCCCGTGTTGCCACCAGATCTCAGGCCGCTCGTGCCTCTGGATGGCGGACGGTTTGCCACCAGCGATCTCAATGATCTCTATCGTCGGGTCATCAACCGCAACAACCGTCTCAAGCGTCTGCTTGAACTCAAGGCCCCAGAAATCATTGTGCGCAATGAAAAGCGCATGTTGCAGGAGGCAGTGGATTCATTGCTTGACAATGGCCGCCGGGGAAAAGCCATGACAGGATCTA
>JAJZEL010000122.1 GCA_021828575.1 Pseudomonadota bacterium | reverse complement strand
ATCATCGACACAACGAAGCAGTAGATTGCGATGGATTCAATCATTGCCAAACCCACAAACAATGTACGCGTGATGGTCGTTGCAGCGTCAGGTTGCTGTGCCAGGGCGCTCAAGGCAGTGGCGACCGCGCGTCCTTCGCCCAGTGCAGGACCGATACTTCCCAGCGCAATCGTCAGGCCTGCGGCGACGATTGAAGCAATTGCGATGAGCGTCATGCTGTCCATAATGCGTTCCCTCTTGGTTTGCGTCGTTGTTTCAATTCTCTGAATCAAGCTCAGAATTTCCTGCACGCGTCGCGGCCGCGATGTAAACCGTAGCCAGGATGCTGAATATGTAAGCCTGCACCATGCCTGTCAGCAGACCGAGCGCACTCATTGCGACAGGGAAAACGTAGGGCGTGATGGTCAGTAAAATGGAAAGAATCATGGTGCCGCTCATCATGTTTCCAAATAGGCGAACAGCCAGCGCCAGGGTTCGCGAAAGCTCACTGATGATGTTGAATGGCAACATGATCACCGTCGGTTTCAAGTAGGCCTTGAGATATCCAGCAAGGCCGCGGTCCTGGATGCCAAAGACCGGCACGGCCACAAACACGCAGATGGCCAGCGCGACTGTAGTTGAAAGTGAACCGGTGGGAGGTACATAACCAGGAAATATCGTAAAAAGGCTTGCCGTTGACACAAATAAAAACAAGGTGCCCAGAAACCCGAGATATTTCTCGGGCATTCGCAGCCCAACCTCCGCAATTTGCTGATTGATGAAGGTAACGACGATTTCAAGAAGGTTCTGCCATCGTGAACGCTCAATCCCCCTGGAAAACCTGCTCGTAATAAGTTTAGAACCGATAACCAGAACGAACATCAACATCCATGTGAATGCGATGGTGGCATTGAGCTTGAAAAACCCATGCTGCCAGAGAATGATGCTGTCAGTGCTAAGGTGCATGATGGGTCTGCCTGACAACGAGATTCTGGTTTTTCGTTACCCTGGTGAGATGTGTCACGATCAAGCGCGTCATGACAAATCCAACAAGTCCCGCTAATATTTTTTTCCAGTCGCTTCCGAAAAAATAGTAGAACCCAAGCAGCACAATACCTGTTCGAAGCAGCATGCTGCCAAGAAACCAAAAAACCGCATTTCCGGATAAAATGCCTTTCCGGACTGTCAACCAAAGTCCCCCAAAGAATATCGCGCCAAGCATGATGCCCGTGCACAAGGCGGAAGTCACACTCCATAATTCACTCATGGTTATTCTCCTCATGCTTGCGAATTTCATTCCCTTCCCTGGCTACCCAATGCCATGCGTTGTAGCATCCGAGCCCTAGACCAATGGCCAACAGCATGAAGGTCCAGGAATGACTGCCAGGGTAGTGCTTGTCAACCCAGAATCCAAGTGCTGTTCCCAGCAGGGTTGGTACCGCCACCGACCAGCCAATCAGCCCCATCATGCCCAAGCCAGACCAGACCACTTTCGTGACATAACGTTGCGCCCTTATCTTGCGCGCCGCTCTTGCACCCACTTCCTGGCTAAATGCCGTCTTTTCCGAAGATGGTTTCTTCTGGGGCAAATCATTCATGATGAAATGTTGCAAAGCGGCGTATAAAACCTCTTTCCAGTTTTTCCAGTGCAGAACGCATGTGCCTCTCCTGTTCATCCAGGTTCACAAATTCCTGCTCCACTGCAACGCGCAGTTTACCGAGGTCTGTTCCCCCAATCGCATTGCGTACGGAGACCAGTACCACATCACCTGATTTCACAAGAACGCCTTCATCCACTGCGATAAACACCTCACCATCAGCAGTGGTTTCGTAAAGAAGTATTCCTGGAGACAGTGAAGCCACACAGTCAAGCCGATGTGGCAATAATCCATAGGAGCCTTCGCGGGTGCTGGCGATGATACGCAAGACGCCAGGAATCTCTGCAAATATCCTGAATGGCAAAAGGATTTTAAGATTCATGAACGCTTGTTTCATTATTCCATTCCACTTGTCTTTTTTGCCCTGCTTCGTCGATGGATCCGATCATGTAAAGTGCGCTTTCAGGAACGTCCTTGAACTCGTCACGCAGAATTCGTTCACATCCGTTTAACGCATCTTCGAGATTGACAAGCCTGCCCTTTAATCCTGTAAACAGCTCAGTAGTAAAAAATGGCTGTGTGAGAAATCGTTCCAACCGGCGAGCACGATTGACCAGGGCGCGGTCATCCGGTGATAGCTGTTCCATTCCCAGCATGGAGATGATGTCTTTCAAATCGGCGTATTGTGCAAGCGTGCTGCGAACATTTTGCGCCAACGCGTAATGCCGCTCACCGATGATGCCGGGCGTGGCCATTTTGGAATTGGACAGCAAAGGATCAATGGCCGGGTAGAGTCCTTCACCCGCTCGTTTGCGCGACAGGACAATAGAAGCGGAAAGATGCGAGAACGTATGTTCTGCTGCCGGATCGGTAAAATCATCGGCCGGAACATATACCGCCTGGATCGAGGTAATGGCGCCAGTGTCCGTGTTGGCGATGCGTTCTTCCAACTGTGACAGCTCGGTGCCCATGGTTGGCTGATAACCCAGGCGTGACGGCATCTGTCCCAGTAATCCAGATACCTCCATGCCTGCCTGAATGAAACGAAATATATTATCGATGAGCAACAACACATCACGATGCTCATCGTCACGAAAATATTCTGCCATCGTCAGGGCAGCATGACCCACTCGAAAGCGAGCACCGGGGGGTTCGTTCATCTGGCCAAATACCATCGCCATGTTCTTCAGGACGCCCGCTGTCTTCATGTCACGGTAGAGTTCTTCACCTTCGCGACATCGTTCTCCGATTCCGCAAAAAATGCTCACCCCTTCATGATTTTTGACCATATTGTGAATCATTTCGGTCAGCAATACCGTCTTGCCGACACCAGCGCCGCCAAACAAGCCTGCCTTGCCGCCGCGTTCCAGTGGCATGAGCACGTCAATGGCCTTGATACCTGTCTCGAAAATTTCTGATTTCGCGGATCGCCGCGACAATACGGGCGGGGCACGATGAACCGTTCGC
>JAJZEL010000215.1 GCA_021828575.1 Pseudomonadota bacterium | reverse complement strand
GGTTTCGCTGCCCTCCCAGCTTGTTCATCAGCGCCCCGACATCCTGGCCAGCGAAGCCAATCTGCATCAGGCCACGGCCAACCTGGGCTACACCATTGCCAGCGTGTACCCCAACCTGACCCTGAGCGGCAGCATGGGGTCCATGGCCTTGCAACCTGGCAACCTGTTCACTCCCAACTCGTCCGTATGGAATATTGGCGGTAACCTGCTGCAACCGATTTTCCATGGAGGGGCGCTTGAAGCTGGTGAACGTGCAGCCCGCGATGCGCTGGATCAGGCGGCAGCACAGTACCGACAGACCGTGGTCAATGCATTTCAGAACGTGGCCGATGTACTGCGTGCCCTGGAAACCGACCAGCAGGCATTGATGGCCAGAACTGAAGCGGCGGATGCAGCCATGGAAAGCCTGCGCCTGGCCAAGGTGCAGTTTGCCAATGGCAGCATCAGTGTACTGGCCCTCATGCAGGCAGAAGAACGGGCGGACCAGGCCAGGTTGTCCCTGGCCCAGACCCGGGCGACACGACTGGCAGATTCAGCTGCCCTTTTCCTGGCAATGGGAGGGGGCTGGTGGAACGAGCCAGTTGCTTCCATCCCCTGAACCACATTCAACGGAACGGACACCCCCCCATGTCTTCAACTCCCAAGACCCCCTCCCTGAAAAAACGCATGGTCCTGATGCTGGTCATCGTGGCCCTTCTCATGGGTGGGCTGGTGGGATTCCAGCTCTTCCGGGTCATGATGATGCACAAGTACCTGTCGGGTGCGGGGGCACCTCCCCAGACAGTCAGTACGACCATTGCCAGGAAAACGCCGTGGCACGCCAGGTTCGACGTGGTGGGTTCGTTGAGGGCATTCCGTGGGGTGGACATCAGTCCTGAAATATCGGGTACCGTGAGAAAGGTTTATTTTCATTCGGGACAGCAGGTCAGAGCGGGTGATGTACTGGTGGAAATGGTGGATGACCTGGAACGGGCCCAGGTGAAGGTACTCGAGGCCAGTGTCCAACTGGCGCGCACCACGCTTGAACGGGATCAACCACAGCTTGCAGTGCAGGCCATCAGCAAGGCCCAGTGGGATGCGGACGAAGCCGACCTGAAGAGTAAGGAGGCTCAGCTTGCCCAGCAGCAGGCCGTTCTGGCCAAAAAAACACTGACAGCGCCTTTTGATGGACGACTGGGTATCATTTCCCTGAGTCCGGGCCAGTTTGTCAATCCAGGTGACAAGATTACGACATTGCAACAGTTGTCTCCCATGATGGTCGACTTCAACATTGCCCAGACCCAGATTGCTGACCTGCACGTGGGAGATCCGGTGGAAGTGGAACCTGACGGTCTTCCAGGAACTCGGTTCGGGGGTAATGTCACGGCATTCAGTTCCCAGGAAGATCCTTCCACACGCAATCTTGCGGTGGAAGCCCGGGTAGACAACAGCAGTCAGAAGCTGCTGCCTGGCATGTACGGCAAGATTCACTGGACTTATGGCAAGGAACAGGCCCTGATCACATTGCCGCAGTCTGCCCTGACTTATAACCCCTACGGCACCACGGTGTTTGTCGTGAAGCGGGTGGAGCCCAAAATGTCACCGCAGACGGGAAAACCCATGGGCACAGGGCTGGAGGCCAGACAGGTGTTTGTGACGGTCGGGGAATCTCGTGGTGACCAGGCCGCTGTTCTTTCCGGAGTTGACGAAGGTGATACGGTCGTGACCAGTGGCCAGATGAAACTTGCCAACGGGACGCCGGTCATTGTGAACAATGCCTTGCAGCCCAGGGACGAGGCGCATCCGACTCCCCAGGAACGGTGAGTCGGGGCTACCCTCATGAATTTCACTGACCTTTTCATTCGTCGTCCCGTGCTTTCCATGGTGATCAGCTTGCTGATCCTGGCCTTGGGGCTGCGGTCCCTTTTCAGTCTGCCGGTCAACCAGTACCCGCGCACTGAAAACGCCGTGGTCACCATTACCACCAACTACTATGGTGCAGATGCCCAGACCATTGCAGGTTTCATTACGCAGCCCCTTGAGTCGGCCCTTCCCCAGGCGCCGCGCATTGACTACCTCTCGTCCAGCAGTCTGATGGGATCTTCCATCATACAGGCCACGTTGCGCCTGAATTACGATGGCAACAAGGCGCTGACTGAAATCAATACCCAGGTGAACTCTGTCCGGAACCAGTTGCCCCCCCAGGCACAGCAACCGGTACTGAAAGTGCAGGTGGGACAAACCACTGATGCCATGTACATGGGGTTTTACAGCAAGGTCTTGCCCACCAATGATGTGACGGATTTTCTCCTGCGGGAAGTCAAGCCTACCCTGGACTCGCTGCCAGGCGTGCAAACGGCGGAAATCCTGGGGGCGCGCAACTTTGCCCTGCGTGCCTGGCTCAATGAATCCAAAATGGCTGCTCTGGGAGTGTCGGCCCAGGACGTGGCCAATGCACTGGCTGCCAACAACTATCTGGCCACGGTGGGCGGGACAAAAGGCCAGACAGTGACAGTGGACCTCACAGCCGGCACCGATCTGCACAGTGTCGAGGCGTTTCGAAAACTCGTGGTGCGTCAGAAAGGCTTATCCCTGATTCACCTGGAAGATGTGGCCCAAGTGGAACTGGGTGCTGAAGACTACAACTTCAATGTGGCTTTTGATGGCCAGCGTTCCGTATTCATTGGCATCAAGGTGGCACCTGGAGCCAATGTGCTGCAGGTGGCCCAGAAGGTGAGGGAGGTGTTTCCCTCGTTGCAGGCCAAGTTGCCCCAAGGGTTGACGGGTGCCATTGTTTACGATTCCACCGAATACATCACTTCATCCATTCATGAGGTGGCCAAAACCCTCGTGGAAGCACTGGTGATTGTCACGGCGGTCATTTTTCTGTTTCTGGGCAGTGTCCGGGCCGTGGTGGTACCGGTGGTGGCCATGCCACTTTCGCTGATAGGCACCTTCCTCATCATGCTCGTGCTGGGTTATTCCATCAATTTGCTGACACTCCTTGCCCTGGTGCTGGCCATTGGCCTGGTGGTGGATGACGCCATCATCGTGGTGGAAAATGTGGAC
>JAJZEL010000177.1 GCA_021828575.1 Pseudomonadota bacterium | reverse complement strand
GGGCATCACCGCAGAGAACTTCATCACCAAGCCGGTGCGCCTCTATGACCTGGTGGACTGGATTGGTCGGCATCTCCGGCTGGAATGGGTCACGGCGGCAGAAACGCCCGACACTGAACGGGCACCCGTGCCGCTTGTTCCCATGATCTACCCGCCGCACGCCCAACTGCAGCGTTTGCTGGCTCATGTGGAGCGCGGTTACATTCGTGGCGTGGCGACCCAACTGGGAGAAATCGAAGCACTGGACCCGCGTTACGAGGGGTTCGTGACTGCGATGCGCAGGCTGTCCGGGCAGTTTCAGTTTGATGCCATGAAAACGCTGTTGAAGGCAGGGCTTGGCAGAGAGGAAGCACAACATGCATGACAGGATCAGAGACGAGGTCGTCCTGATTGTGGACGACGTGCCTGAAAACCTTGCCCTGCTGCACGATGCCCTGGATGAGGCGGGATATGTGGTTCTGGTGGCCACCAGCGGGGAGAGTGCCTTGCAAAGTGCCCGCCAGAACCGGCCCGATGTCATCTTGCTGGATGCCCTGATGCCGGGCATGGATGGTTTTCAGCTGGCCCAGGCATTGAAGGCCGATTTTGACACGCAGAATATCCCCATCATTTTCATGACGGGGCTTACTGAAACCGAGAGTGTGGTGGCAGCCTTCGCAAGCGGCGGCTCGGACTATGTCACCAAGCCCATCCGGCCCCAGGAGGTCCTCGCGCGGATCGCGGCGCATATGCAGAATGCGCGGCATATCAAGCAGGCGCGCACAACGCTGGATCGTCTTGACCAGGCAGCGGTCACCATTCATGAGGCTGAAGGGCGGATCGTCTGGAAAACGCCCCAGGCCTGGACGTTGCTCAATGACTATTTCGGCATGGTGGATGAGCAGGCCCCGCCCCCGCTCATGGAATGGGTCGTGAAAGTGCGTGAGGCCGCAAGTCGGGGGCAGGATGCCCCCATCATCCTGGAAAGGGACACGAAGCGGTTGCTGGGTAGCGTGCACCCCGGCGACTCGGATCAGGAGCTGGTCATCACCCTGCGCGAGGAAAACCGGGGAGACCTGATCCAGGCGTTGTCTGCTGCATTCGGTCTGACCTTGCGGGAGGCTGAAGTATTGTTTTGGGTGGTCAACGGCAAGACCAATCGGGAAATCGGCATGATTCTGGGCAGCAGCCGTCGCACCGTGGACAAGCACCTGGAGCACGTGTTCGAAAAACTCGGGGTGGAGACGCGCACCTCGGCTGCGGGGCTTGCCATGAAGCGCGTCAAGATGCCGGCGTTGGGTTAGAGGAAAATGGATGGGGACAGACCCCAGTTTGGGGTCTGTCCCCATTTTGGGGATAGCGACTTGTGCCAATTCGATCTTGAACGCTTGATGATCTGGGACGCACCAAGGCGTTAGATCATCCAGACGCCCGACTGCATCTGCCTGATCTTATTTCAGCACCATTGCGGTGAAAGGCCAGGTATAGGCTTGCAGTGTCACCAGAATACCGACCAGGCAAGCCAGCGCAATGGAATGGAAGAACACATAGCGCAGGATGTCACCCTCGTGATTGAACCAGCGCGTGGCAGTGGACGCCACCACGATGGACTGGGCGTCGATCATTTTGCCCATCACGCCGCCCGAGCTGTTGGCGGCCCCCATCAGGTTGGGAGAAATCCCCAGCTGATCTGCGGCTACTTTCTGCATCCCCCCGAACAACACGTTGCTGGCAGTGTCAGAGCCCGTCAATGCAACGCCCAGCCAACCCATGAGGGTGCCGAAGAAGGGATAGAGCGACCCCGTAGCAGCAAAGGCCAATCCCAGGGTGGAATCCAGTCCTGAGTATCGGGTAACCGTACCCAGCCCCAGCATCAGCACGATAGTCAGGAGCGAATAGCGCACCAGCCAGAAAGTGCGGCCATAGGCAGCCACCAGCTTCATCGGGCTGTACTTCATGGCCAACCCTCCCACGACTGCCGCCACTAAGATGCCTGTGCCCGTCGCTGAAAGCAGGCTGAACAGATAGACGGCGCCTTCCTTGGTGGGCTTGAGCGCGACCGGGGCCACTTTCTCCACCATTTGGTGAAGGCCGTCCATGACGATTTTGGGTGCAAACACCCCGTTCCAGAAATTCTTGACTACGGGCAGGCCCCAGATGAACACAAACACCGTCAGGATGACCCAGGGCGTCCAGGCGCGGATGAGTGCATCGCGGGAATGGCGCATGGGTGGTGGCGCGACATGGCCCTCTCCGCCGCTCTTCTCATGTCCCTTCAGCGAGATGGATCGCCAGATGGTCTTGGGTTGCCATACCTTCAGGAACAGCACCAGGCAAGCCATGGAGCAGAGTGCCGCAATCACATCCACGAGTTCGGGACCAAAGTAATTGGAAACCAGAAACTGGGGGACGGCGAAACTGACACCGGTCACCAGCAAGGCGGGCCATATTTCCATCATGCCGCGTCGGCCGGCAAACGCCCAGATCAGCCAGAAAGGCACGATGACCGAGAAGAAGGGCAACTGGCGACCCACCATGGCCGAGATGATATTGACATCATATCCATGCACCTTCGCCAGGGTGATGACCGGCGTGCCCAAGGCACCGTAGGCCACTGGTGCGGTGTTGGCGATGAGGGAGAGCCCGGAAGCCGCCAGCGGCGAAAAGCCCAGGCCGATCAGGATGGCAGCCGTCACCGCCACCGGCGTTCCAAAGCCGGCTGCGCCTTCGAAGAAAGCGCCGAAACTGAAGGCGATCAGCAGCAGCTGAAGCCGTCTGTCTTCGGTGATGCTGGCGATGGAATCCTGCAGGACCTTGAACGAACCGTTCTGTTCGGTCAGCTGGTGCAGGAAAATAATGTTGAGCACGATCCAGCCGATGGGCAAAAGACCGTTCATGCCACCCAGAATCGCCGCTTTGGCCGCCATGTCGGCAGGCATGCCGTAGGCCAGGACGGCAATCAACAGGGCCGAAGCCAAACCCAGGGCTGCAGCCAGATGGGCCTTGATATGAAAAAATCCAAGCCCTGCCAGCATCACTACCACGGGGATGGCAGCCACCATGGTGGAAATGACCATGCTGTTGAAAGGATCGTAGTTTTGTTGC
>JAJZEL010000094.1 GCA_021828575.1 Pseudomonadota bacterium | reverse complement strand
AGATCTGCCTTGATTTCGAAGGATGAACCCGGGACTTCGCTCATGACCATCTGGCCCTGATCATTTTTTTTCCATTCCAGTCGTACGGCTTCCAGGTGTTCCACTTTGCCGTTGACGCCTTTCAGGTATTTGGTTGCCACGCTCCAGTCGCGCTGACAACCTTCTTCCTGGGATGATGAGGTGCGCAGTTTCATGGGGTAGTTGGGCCAGACCAGCGGCTTGTTTTCCTGTTCCGGTGGTCGGGGCATCAACTCGAACTGGGTGACGGACAACGCACCCTGACGAATGGAGGTACCCACACAGTCGGAACCCGTATCGCCACCACCAATGACCACCACATGCTTGCCGGTGGCCAGAATGGGGTTTTGTATGGTCTTGCCAGCATTGCGTCGGTTCTGTTGTGACAGGAAAGGCAGGGCAAAGTGGACACCATCCAGTTCGCGCCCAGGCACGGGTAGATCGCGCGGGTGTTCGGACCCGGCAGTCATCAGCAGGGCATCGAACTGTTTGAGCAACCCGGTAGCTTCCACCTGGACACCCACATGCTGACTGGTGCGGAATTCGACGCCTTCTGCCTCCATTTGCTTCACGCGTCGGTCGATCAGGTGTTTTTCCATCTTGAAATCGGGAATGCCATAACGAAGCAATCCGCCGATGCGGTCATTCTTTTCGAAAACCACCACCTGATGGCCAGCTCGAGCCAACTGTTGTGCGGCCGCAAGCCCCGAGGGCCCAGATCCCACCACGGCGACTTTCTTGCCGGTTTTTCGGACCGCAATCTGGGGCGTGATCCACCCTTCGCCCCAACCCTTGTCGACAATGCTGTGCTCAATATTCTTGATGGTCACCGGGTTGCTGTTGATGTTTAATACGCAGGCTGATTCACAGGGTGCAGGGCAGATTCGGCCGGTGAATTCGGGAAAATTGTTGGTGGAATGCAGTTTGTCCAGTGCGGATTGCCAGTGGCCCTGATAAACCAGATCATTCCAGTCCGGAATGATATTGTTGACTGGGCAGCCTGTCTGGCAGAAGGGAATGCCGCAGTCCATGCAACGGGCGCCCTGCCGGCTCATGGTGCTGTCGGACAGAGGAATGGTGAACTCGTGGTAGTGACGGACTCGCTCGGCAGGTGGGGCAGATTCCAGATCCTGCCGTTCGATTTCCATGAATCCGGTGATCTTACCCATGCTGTCCTGCTCCCTGCTGTGCATCCTTGAGTTGCTCGGCAGCCATTTCCTGAAGGGCCCTGCGATATTCCATGGGCATGACCTTCACGAAGCGGGGTCGGTACTGGTCCCACTGGTCCAGAATGGTTCTGGCACGGCTGCTGTTGGTGTAATGGAGGTGGTTTTCAATGAGCCTTTTTAGCAGGCTTTCATCCTGTTGTCCCAGATGGTTCACTTTCACCTTGCCGTGGGTTTCCAGGTTGCCCTTGCCTTCTTCGGTGGCACCGTCTTCCGCAGGAATGGGCTCCAGTTCCACCATGGCTAAATTGCACCGGTGTTCGAAGTCGCCTTTCTCATCCAGAACGTAGGCTACTCCACCACTCATGCCAGCCGCAAAATTTCGTCCGGCTTCACCCAGAACCACGACGGTTCCCCCGGTCATATACTCGCAACCATGATCGCCCACGCCTTCTACCACGGCAATGGCCCCGGAATTGCGAACTGCGAAGCGTTCCCCGGCCACGCCCTGAAAGTAGCACTCCCCCGAAATGGCCCCGTACAGCACCGTGTTGCCCACGATGATGTTGTCTTCGGGTCTGATTGGACAGTCCTGAGGCGGGCAGATCACGATTCGACCGCCAGAGAGGCCTTTGCCCACGTAGTCATTGGCTTCACCTTCCAGATTCAGGGTTACCCCGTGTGCCAGGAAGGCCCCGAAGCTCTGGCCTGCCGTTCCCTTGGCTTGAATGACGATGGTGTCTTCCGGCAGGCCGGCATGACCATGCAGTCGGGCCACCTCACCCGAGAGCATGGCCCCGATGGTCCGGTTGACGTTGTGCACCTGGGTGGTGATGGTCACGGCTTTGCGTTCCCGCAAGGCCTGCTGGGCTTGCTGGATCAAGGCATGATCCAGGGCCTTGTCCAGTCCGTGGTCCTGGCGTTCTTTCCATGAATGAGCCACTTCGGATGTGACATCCGGCCGGTGGAAAATCCGTGTGAAATCCAGTCCCTTTGCTTTCCAGTGTTCAATGCCCTTACGCATGTCCAGGCAATCGACCCGCCCAACCATTTCGTCAAAGGTGTGGAAGCCCAGTTGAGCCATCAGCTCACGAACTTCTTCAGCAACGAAGAAGAAAAAATTGATCACGTGTTCAGGTTGGCCCCGGAAACGCTTGGTGAGTTCCGGGTCTTGGGTGGCCACGCCCACGGGACAGGTGTTCAGGTGACACTTGCGCATCATGATGCAACCTTCCACCACCAGCGGTGCCGTGGCAAAGCCGAACTCGTCAGCACCCAGCAAGGCACCAATAACCACGTCACGACCGGTTTTCATTTGTCCGTCGGCCTGGACGCAAATCCTTCCGCGCAGGCGATTCAGGACAAGGGTTTGTTGCGTTTCTGCCAGCCCCAGTTCCCACGGTGACCCGGCATATTTGATGGACGATAGGGGTGAGGCACCTGTGCCGCCATCATGCCCTGATATGGTGACATGATCCGCATGTGCCTTGGCAACACCTGCGGCAACGGTTCCCACGCCCACTTCGGATACCAGTTTCACGCTGACGCGGGCAGCGGGGTTGACGTTTTTGAGATCATGGATGAGCTGCGCCAGATCTTCGATGGAATAGATGTCGTGATGCGGCGGAGGCGATATCAATCCGACGCCAGGGACTGAATGGCGCAGCTTTCCTATGTACTTGCTCACCTTGTGCCCGGGCAGTTGCCCACCCTCACCTGGTTTGGCTCCTTGCGAAATCTTGATCTGAATGTCGTCGGCATTGACGAGATATTCGGCGGTGACTCCAAACCGTCCTGATGCCACCTGTTTGATGGCGGAACGCATGGAATCCCCATTGGGCAGGGGTTTGAAGCGCATGGGGGCTTCCCCTCCTTCCCCTGTATTGGATTTTCCGCCGATACGGTTCATGGCGATGGCCAACG
>JAJZEL010000038.1 GCA_021828575.1 Pseudomonadota bacterium | reverse complement strand
TGGCCATGCTGGAATGGGCCTGCCATCGTGCCTATTTCGCCGAGGACACCCAGGAAGCGGACCTGGCCACACTCGCACGGCTTTCCCCGGATCAGTACGCTCATCTTGTGTTGCACCTGAGTCCCACCTGTCACCTGATCCAATCGGATTATCCGGTTGCTATCATCTGGCGTGCGCACCAGCCTGGCATGCCTGCCGATTTCCACATCAATCTTGAAGGACATCCTTGTCACCTGCTGGTGACCCGTCACGATGATGAAGTGGTTGTGGTGGAAATTCCGGCAATGGAGGCCTGCTGGATCAAGCTCATTCAGTCTGGCATGACACTGGGCGAAGCCACCGTTTCCATACCGAATCAGTCTTCCGATTTCGACTTGCAGTCCGCCCTGTGCCGCCTTGCCACCCACGGCCTGCTGACAGGTTTCCACTTGAAGGAATTCCAATGAAAATGCTCCTGACCCTGGCTCGTTTCTACTATCGCGCCGCACGCCTGCCAGATTACCTGGCCCCGTTATTCGACCTCGGACTGCGTGGGTATCTGGCCAACGTGTTTTTCAAGTCTGGTCTGACCAAGATCATGACCTGGAACAGTACGCTTTACCTCTTCAATGAAGTCTACAATGTGCCCCTGCTATCTCCCGATGTGGCTGCCTATCTTGCCACGGGCGTGGAGCTTGGCATGTCCGCCCTGCTGGTACTGGGACTTTTCGGGCGCTTCGCTGCCAGTGGCCTGTTCATTCTCAATGGCATAGCAGTGATTTCCTACGGCGACCTGAGTGATGCCGGCATCAATCAGCACCTATCATGGGGTATCCTTCTTGGCGTCCTACTGGTGCTCACCCAGGGAAAATGGTCCATGGACAACTGGGTCCAGAAAAAACTTTGACAGCTTCATTGAAATGATATCCTCTCCAATTTGGGTGACTGGGACGCCAGAGGGTGTTCTGTCCAAAAGGAGCTGGGTCATGAAGATTTCCCTGTGGATCACCGCCCTGTTACTGGTGACCGTTTCGTTTTACTCTCTCGCGGCTCGGGCGGCCAATGTGCCAGAACCAGGCCAGCCTGCGCCAAATTTCAGCTTGGGAGACCAGAATGGGATCACACAAAACCTGACCGACTACCGAGGGAAGTGGCTGGTCCTCTATTTTTACCCCAAGGATGAAACCCCCGGCTGTACCACGGAAGCCTGTGCATTTCGCGATGATATCCAGAAAATCAAGGCATTGAATGCGGTAGTCATTGGCGTAAGCATTGACGATGCCAGCAATCACGCAGAGTTTGCCAAGAAGCATCACCTTCCTTTCCCGCTGCTGGCTGACAAATCGGGTGCCGTTTCCGAAAGCTATGGTTCGGAACGAAGCCTGCTGGGATTCAAGATCGCGCGAAGGAACACGTTCATCATTGACCCTGCTGGAAAAATCGCCAAAGTTTATGAAAGCGTAGATCCAGACAGCACCTCGAACGAGGTGATCAGTGATCTAAAAAAGCTGTCAGGAAATCCCTGATCAGGGATTCGATGGTGTTACGTCGAGGGCGGACATGAGCCGGTCGACGAGCTTCCGCAGCAAACGTCCAGCTTCGATGCCCTGACCATCCTTCAGGGCCTGCAGAATGGGTCCATGCTCCGCTGCGTATTCATGCAGATGGCCCTGAACGCGCATGCCTACCACATGGGCCCTCACGTCGAACTGCAACATATCCCAAGTATGCAGAAAGATCCGGTTTCCGGAAGCCTCTACAATGGTTCGGTGAAACCGCATGGCCTCTCGGGTATAGGCGGCCACGCTGCCTGTTCTGGCCTTCCTGTACATGCTGGACAGGCATTCCTCCAGTTGTGCCAGCACTTCCTCTGTGCAAGGGGAAGCCAGTTGTGCTGAACGCTCTTCCAGAAGCGCCCGCATTTCGTAGGATTCGCGCAGATTTGCACTATTTGATGCGCTGACACGAGTTCCGCGATAACGTGCGGACTCTACCATCCCCAGCGCTTCCAGCTCACGAAGCGCCTCACGCACAGGGGCCTGGCTGACATTGAATTCCCTGGCCAGATTGAGCTCGATCAGCCGGTCGCCTGCCGAATAAGTACCTTCCATGATCCTGGATACAATGGTTTCCCTGATCTGGTCGCGCATGCAACGACGCTCCACCTGTGCAGTCTCAGTGTGCTTGTCTGCAGTCATTGCGAAGATTTCCCTACGGAAGCCATGTCAGTCTGATCTTTTGCCCCTGTCTGCCAATCACCGCCCAACGCCTTGATCAGCTGAACGCTGGCCGTCACGTAACGGACCTGTATGTCTGTCAGTTCAAGGTCTGACTGCAGGGCCACACTTCTGGCAGTGACATCCTCCAGATAACTGGCAATACCACCCTGATAACGGTGATCAGCCTGATCCAGGGTATCACGAGCAGCCGCATCCGCCTCTCCTGCACTCTTCAGCTCATGGTTCAGTTCCCGCATGGCAGACAGATTGTCTTCCACCTCCTGGTAGGCTTTCAGCACGGTCTGACGATAATTGGCTGCGGCCCCATCCAGAGCCGCATGGGCCCGGTCGGTCACGGACTGACGCTGACCTCCGTCAAACAGCGGCAAGGCCACGGAGGGTCCCACAGACCAGAGCCGACTGGGCGCCGTCATCCAGTTGGATATGTTCTGGCTTTCAAGGCCTGCGCCGACGTTCAGACCAAACACTGGAAAGAAAGCAGCCCGGGCCACGCCAATTTCCGCATTGGCTGCCACCACCTGACGCTCGGCGCTGGCAATGTCCGGGCGTCTTTGTAACAAGATGGAAGGCATGCCCACGTCAATGTTTGGCATACTGATCACGAAACTCTTTCCTGGCGCAATGGAAAAAGAGGAGGCCGGTTCGCCCACCAAAGTAGCCATGGCATGCTCGAGCTGGCTACGCTTCAACCGTTCGTCAGTAATTTGCGTCACACCATTCTGCAATTGCAGGCGGGCTTGTGCCACATCCGTGGCGCTGGCGCCGCCCCCTTCGTAGAGTTTCTGCGTCAGGTCCAGTACCTGCCTGAAAACATCCACCAGTTGTCCCAGCAGTACCAGATTACGATCATATCCGCGCAAGGCAAAGTAATCACTGGCAAGCACGTCCCGAATGCTCA
>JAJZEL010000060.1 GCA_021828575.1 Pseudomonadota bacterium | reverse complement strand
CTGGCCTATGCGGAAAAACATGGCATTCCCGTGGAGATGAAGCACAAGGCGGGAGGTAGTCCCTACAGCATGGATGCCAACCTGTTGCACATCTCATACGAAGGCAAGATACTGGAAGATCCGGCCCGTGAGCCTGAAGAGGACATGTGGCGCTGGACGATTTCCCCGGAAAAAGCCCCTGATCAGGCCGAATACGTGGACCTCGAATTTTCTCGGGGGGATGTGGTGAGTGTGAACGGAAAAGCCATGACACCTGCGGTTGTGCTGGCTGAACTCAACCGGTTGGGGGGAAAGCATGGCGTGGGTCGTCTTGATCTCGTGGAAAACCGTTATGTGGGCATGAAGTCCCGCGGTTGCTATGAAACCCCGGGTGGCACCATTCTCCTTCGGGCCCATCGTGCCATCGAATCCCTGACTCTGGACCGCGAAGTGGCCCATCTCAAGGACGACCTGATGCCCCGCTATGCTTCACTTATCTACACTGGTTATTGGTGGAGCCCGGAACGTCGCACCCTGCAAACCCTGATCGACGACACACAGGTCCATGTGAATGGGTGGGTACGGATCAAGCTGTACAAGGGCAATGTCATGGTGGTGGGCCGCGAGTCGAAAACGGACTCCCTGTTCGATCCCCACATCTCCACCTTTGAAGACGATGGAGGCGCCTATCAGCAGTCCGACGCTGCGGGATTCATCCGGCTGAATGCATTGCGCATGCGCATTGCGGCGCGTCTTCGTCAACGTTGAAACGGGAGGGGCTGGCATGCCATCTTTTGACATCGTTTCCGAAGTGGACAAGCAGGAAGTACGCAATGCCGTGGAACAGGTGAACCGGGAGGTGAGCACCCGTTTTGACTTCAAAGGGTCCGATGCCCGGGTGGAGCAAAAGGATTTTGACCTGACCCTCTACGCCGATGATGCCTTCAAACTGGAACAGGTCAAGGAAATCCTGCGCCTCAAGCTGGTGAAGCGCGGCATCGATATCCGTACCCTGGACTTCGGTCAGGAAGAAACCATCAGTGGCGGCAAGGTGAAACAGTCGGTGACCGTCAAGGTGGGCGTGGAAACTGAGCTTGGCAAGAAAATCGTGCGCCTGCTCAAGGACAGCAAGCTCAAGGTGCAGGGCAGCATTCAGGGAGACACCGTGCGGGTGAGCGGGCCCAAACGCGATGCCCTGCAGGAGGCCATTGCTCTCATCAAGGGCGCAGACTTGGGCGTTCCCCTCCAGTTCAACAACTTCAGGGACTGACTTCGGTTTTCAGTGCAAGCGCTCTGGCATACAGAGTCTTGCGGCTCGCCCCCGTCAGTTTGCATGCCACCTGTACGGCATCGCTTACGGACAATTTGTCCAGCAGGATTTCCAGCAACCGGTCCTGTTCACCGGTATCCCTCTCGGGCTCTCCAGCTCCTTCCACCACCAGCACGAATTCACCCTTCTGATGGGTGATGTCCGCCTGAAGCCAGATCAGCACATCCTTGACATTGCCCTGTTTCAGGGTCTCGAAGAGCTTGGTCAGTTCCTTGCCCAGAGTCATCTGTCGGTCCATGCCCAAAGCTTCGCCCAGGTCTCTCAGGCAATCCACAATGCGATGGGGGGCTTCGTAGAACACCAGGGGGCAGTCCAGAGTTTTCAAATGATCCAGTGCGTTTCGTCGGGCGGTGTTTTTCGAGGGGAGAAACCCCTGAAAATGGAACGGGCCTTCCAGTAATGGGGAAACCGACAGTAATGCCGTGACAGCCGAAGGACCTGGTATGGGCACCACAGGACAGCCTGCCAGCCAGGCTGCGCGCACAAGTCCGCTGCCAGGATCGCTGATGGCAGGAGTGCCTGCATCGGAAATGAGCGCAACAGAAGCACCGGACTGCATTTTTTGAATGAGCGTCTGACTCGCTTTGCGTTCATTATGTTCATGCAAGGGGGTCGTGCGAGTAGTGATGCCATGTCGAGACAGGAGCACGGCAGAATGGCGCGTGTCCTCGGCGGCAATCAGGCTGACCGAGCGTAACACATGCAGCGCCCTCAGGGTGATGTCATCCAGGTGGCCGATAGGTGTGGCCACCACGTAAAGCGTACCAGGCAATATATCCATGGGGAGCATTGTGGTGGGGGGCGTCGACACTTGCAAGCGGGGGCGCGAAGCCGAAATGCTGGCAGCCTGCTTTCTTGAGCACCGTGGCTTGCGGGTGACTGTCCGTAACTACCGTTGTTCACGAGGTGAGCTGGATCTGGTGGCGCAGGAAGGGTTGATTTTGGTGTTCGTGGAAGTGCGATTGCGTACTGGCGGACATGCGGCAGACAGTCTTGATGCGCGAAAATGCCGTTACTGGGTGAGGGCTGCCCGTCATTACTTGGCTCATTGTGCCCCTGGCATGCCGATTTGCCGGTTCGATGCCATTTTCGTCGACGGACAGACGGGGTTGCTGGAATGGCGCAGGGATGTGATCTGGCTGTAGCAAAATTTGATCAGGAGAAACCGGGGGGTTTTGCCTTACAATGTCGAGATGGATCTCATATCGCGCATTACCCGGCACTTCAATGAGAGTGCCCAGCTCAAGCAGGCGGTAGCTCAGGAACTGGCGGCGCCCATTGCCATGGCCGCGGAAAAAATGGTCCAGAGTCTGCTGTCGGATGGAAAGATACTGGCCTGCGGCAACGGAGGGTCTGCGGCAGATGCTCAGCATTTCACGGCGGAGCTGCTCAATCGTTTCGAAGTGGAACGTCCTCCATTGGCAGCTTTTGCACTGACCACGGACAGCTCTACCCTCACCTCCATCGCCAACGATTATCATTTTGACGAAGTGTTTGCCAAGCAGGTGAAGGCGCTAGGTCACGGCCGGGACGTATTGCTTGCCATTTCCACAAGCGGCAACTCACCTAATGTATTGTCCGCGGCCCAGGCTGCCCATGAAAGGGAAATGGCCGTGGTGGCCCTGACCGGAAAGGGCGGGGGGAAAATGGCCATGCTGCTCAACGGCAATGATGTGCACATATGCGTTGCTTCGGACAGCACGGCTCGGATCCAGGAGGTGCATGCACTAGTCCTCCATTGTCTTTGTGATGCCATTGATTGCCTGTTGCTGGGAGCTGAATAAATGAAGATTGCCTTGAACCGCTGTTGGCTGTTTAAATTTCTGGCA
>JAJZEL010000146.1 GCA_021828575.1 Pseudomonadota bacterium | reverse complement strand
TGTTCCTGGCGCCACCGGCGCAAGGTTTTGACTGATAGGCCCCAACGAAGGGCCAGTTCATTTTCGTCCAGGGCAAGACGATGGACCTGAACGTCTTGCTGCGCAGAACGATGAAAAGTTGGAAGGTGTTTTTGCATATGCAGTGCTCCTTTGATGTTTGCGGGCACTGCTTATTCTTCACATCGAATTCCGGATGGTGTCCGGATGACTTTCCGGAAAAATCGCCGGAAATGATCTTGGCAGCGATTTATCCGACCATGTGTTCATCGATCCGCAAGCGGTAGCTTCCCCGACCCACACGTTCCAGCCAGTCCTGCCACTTCCCCTTGCCGAACACGGAATCAGGATCCTTGGAGCAATGAGCACTCGAAACAACTTCGGACCATTTCAGACCGGATGCGTTGTATCGATTTTTCCAGAATAAAGCGATGACGCGCGCCTGAGCACCTTGGAAAATCCTGGCTTGTTTCATGTGCCGTAGCTTGAGCGCACCCGAGCGAACATCAAAGTATTCATCGCCCGTCCCCACAGGAGTCGTTTCCAGCAGGCGCTCCAGTGCCTGCGTATCCAGGACCTCACTGCCTTCCAGCAGCAAGTCATCCAACTCGCGTTGCTGATGATCGTTGGGTAACGATTCCGAACCCTTGCGGGCAACCAGCACAATACCCTGGCCCAGCCGGATGCGATCACTCAGACATTCGCACCAGTCTTCCTGGCAACTCTGAAGGCGTCGGGCCACATAAATGGGAGCAAAGTCATGACTTCGTGCAACCCGAGCATCACCAAGATGCCACAGGTGATCCGGTATCAGACAACGTTTTCGCGCCCGGCGAGAGGGTTCAAAATCAAATACTTCCGTCAGCGCATTCAGCCACTCCTCAACGTTGAAGGCATACAGGGCGATTTCCGATAGGGGGCGCTCAATAGGGTGTAGCCGTCGTCTCGGGCTCGTATAGCGAAAAACTCCGGCGTCTTCGTCAATCTCCAGTTCAACATCTGCCTCACCGTCCCCAACCGGCACCAGGAGGTGGGTCTGGTAGCCATCCAGCACCAGCCAGCGTCGATCAAGAAAATCCTGCAGCCGCCCTGACAGTTGCTGAACGCCCACGATCCCATCCAACTGCAGGCTGCGTTCCAAGCACCGCAGATATTCGGCCAACAGTTGCGTCATGATTCAATACTGCCAGGCACAACCCAGACGCTCCAGTTGGCCGAATACAAGTTCTGCATCCTCCTCCGTTTTGCTGCGATCCGAAAAACCATTCGGGGCTGTAATCTCTACAGTCACTGGATGTGACTTTCGGAAGGCTGTCCTGCTCACCTGCATTGCGATCTTGACCCTGACAATCTCGTAAGCAGTCAAATCATCAAAATGGCCGTCACCCCCGGCAATGGCGTAGATATCTCGACTGTCATAACGATGCTTGCGGATTCGAAAATCACTGTACGCCACCCGGTTGATTGGCTTTCCGCGCACCACCGCTGAACAAATACGGGGTTTGGCAATCACAACCTCCTGAATCGTGATGCTATCAATGCCATCCCTACGCTCCCTACGGATGCGATCCAGCATGGCAGGGGATGAAAAGCCCGTCAGGTCAAACTCGCGCATGGGCATCGCACCAATTTCGCCGTTACCACCGAGGACCACATCCCGAAATACCTTGGTCAATTCCGGGCGTACCTCTTTGTCTTCGCAGTAGACGCTCAAGGTTCCCTTGCCGGGCTGCCATGCAAATTCAACACAGGTCACTGCGGCATCGTCATGATCGATCATTTCGCCACCTTGCACTTTCCGGTAGTGAACATGCGAGCCATTGAACGATGCCCTGAGGGTATAGAGAACAATGGGGGCATCGGGTTCATTGCGTTCCCGACGGAGAAAAATCTCGACCAGCATGTTGTCCTTGTCGACCTCCGGGAACAACGCATAGAGGCGATCCAGCAGCAGGGCATCCATCTCAGGCCCTAGTTTGGGCTGGACATCCTTGGGACCCACATAGTGACTGGAATATCTACGGTTTAACCGTTCTCGCAACATCTCCTGCCGTACCTCGGCATGATCAAAACGAGGATCACGAAGCGCATCTGGAAATTCCTGACACAGGTAGAGATAGATGGCCTGGCTCAATTTATCGGTGGGCGGTGCCAGCACGGAAGCATCTGCAGGGGAACCCGGATCCAGCATTTCCTTGACCGCCTGCACACCGAACTCATCGCTGGCCAACAGGAGTATGCGTTCTGCTGCTCGCTGCAGGTCCCTTTGGGACGAACTCGGCAACGATGCCAGTTGCATAAACAGCGCATTGCGCACCGGCAGGGGTACACTACCCTCTGCGTCGTCGGATCGGCCTTCAAGGTACACCTGCACACCACAGACCTTCTCGATCAGAGACCTTAGCAGGGCAGATCGCTTGGTTCTTCGCACCAGGATGACGACCTGCTCCAGGTGCTGCAGCAACTCTTCCCCAATATCCCGGGACCGATGGCGCCTCTTCTGCTGGTCTACGGGAAGAAGATACGATGGAATCCGGTCATGCACTGCCATGGAATCAACATCAACCATAGTGTTTACTCCTCCATTCACAAAATGCGCTATTGCGCGAATAGTTAATTACGGACGTAAAAAAAACCCCAATTCGGTCGCCCTTTTGTCCTCTCGCCTCAGTACCTGCCCTGACTGCGGCACAGACCGTAACGCTCAAGCCGTACCTGGATAAAGCGTGGATTGACACCAAAGCGACTGGCCAGCGTTCTTTTCAGACTGTCCATGGCAAAATAACCATCCTCACCTTCTGATGTGAGGTAGGGCTGCGCACTTGGGATCTCGGGATTCAGTGACGGCTCCCAATGGAGCGAAACGTCGTACTGTGGCGCCACTTCCTCAACCACCTCGGTCAGGCGTCGACGCGGCACCAGCAGGGAGCCCATGAACTCGTTGGCACGCAATTCCGCAAAATATTCGTCATAACTGAGCGCACTCTGAACCGGGGATTTGGCCAGGTGCTCGACATCGGGCGTCATGGTGCGGTACGCCCGATGCCCCGAAGGTTCCTGGGTCTCAAACAGATCAGGACCTCTGCTTCCATCCGCAATCCAGCCTGGCGCATCGAACACCACATGCCCCAATTCATGCGCCAGG
>JAJZEL010000105.1 GCA_021828575.1 Pseudomonadota bacterium | reverse complement strand
TTCCCTGTTGACGGCCACGATGCCCCAGGTATTGTTGCGCTGGGAGCTGTAGTCCCGGATGGTTTGAAGCACCACGCCCTGGGCATCACGTTCCTTCACCATGGCGTGAAAGGGGTGGTCCGGATCGTTTTGATAGACAAACTCATTCAGCAGGAAATCGAGGGGCTTGGCACCTTTGATGCGATACAGCGTGCGTCCCTGTTCCTGCCAGGATTCCATGTCCTTTCCATGGCGGTCCCAGAAATCGTCTGGCAGTTCCCTGGCTCCCGTGAACAGCAGGTCAGTATCTTCGAGGACCTTGTCATTGAAATAGTCCTCGGCATCCACGCCCAGGGCCCGGGCCTTGATGCGCATGTTGATGTCCTTGCTCACCAGGATCACCGAGCGGTCGGGCTGGGCGCGCTTGAGTTCCAGGGCAACGCCCAGAATCTGGTTGTCAGCCTTGTCTGTGGACAGTGAGGGAGGAATGGCCGAATCATTCAGGGTCTGGAGAAACAGCAGGCCCGAGGGGGAGGGAGGCGGAGCAGATTCCTTGGCCAGGGGAATGCCGGATGTGATGTCGCCTTTTTGGGCGCGGCTGATGATTTCATCCAGGAAACGGCTGACCTGACGTGCATTGCGGGCTACTTCCGTCATGCCTTTCTTGTTATTGTCCAGTTCTTCCAGAGTCACCATGGGCAGATAAACATCATGTTCCTCAAACTGGAAGAGGGAAGCCGGATCATGAAGCAGCACATTGGTGTCGAGGACGAACAGTTTGCTACGGAGTCGATTCGCGGTTTTTCTGACCATGGTGGAAACAGTCCTGGAGCGTCAAAGGGTTTCAAGAGTGTCAAGCACGGCCTGTGCATGACCGGGAACGCTGACGCCACGCCATTCGGCGCGCAACCGGCCAGCGGAGTCGATCAGGAATGTGCTGCGCTGGATGCCACGAACCTGCTTTCCGTACATGTTTTTCATTTTCATGACATCAAATAGGGTGCAGACCACTTCATTTTCATCACTCAGCAGGTGAAAAGGAAAATCCATCTTGTCCTTGAATTTTTCATGCGAGTGAAGGCTGTCTCTGGACACCCCAAGAATGGTGCATTTGAGGTCCGAAAATGCCTGGTGGAGGGCCTTGAATTGCAGTCCTTCATCCGTACATCCTGGCGTGTCATCCTTTGGGTAAAAGTACAGGACAAGGGGGGCTCCACGCATGGCAGAGAGCTTGAAGTGCTGGTGGCCTGTGGCTGGCAGCTCGAAGTCGGGAACGGTGTCCATGAGCGTGATCATGTCGGATTCTCCTTATTTTCAGATGTCATGATGGATGGATTGTGTCACAGGATGGCCCTTGAAGGGTCAAAGTACCGGAACGCCCTGGAATTTCTCCTTGCAGTATGGAGCATCGGGGCAATGTGGCCGTATTGGTCAGGGTTGCCAACTGGGCCATGGAGACCAACTGGTAGCCTTGTGATTTCCAGCCTGCAAGGAGTTGGCTGAATAACGGAGCCAGTTTCATGCCTTCCAACTCTGCATGGAGGGTAAAGACGTGACCGGTAGCCGGGGCAGGCTCACCGGTCAGGGACAACACGTGATCCACCACGGCCTGGTCATTCCGTCCTTCAAGGCCCAGCAATTCATCCAGGGTGGGAAGGGTGGTGGGGAACTGCGGGCAACGCAGGGTTTTTCCCTGGATGACAGGCAGGAACGGAAAGCTCCCCCGACCATCAGATGCCCAGCCGTAGCCGGCCTCGTCCAGATGGCGGAATGCGGCATCGTTCATTTGCCAGCCTGCCGCCCCATGGCCTTGAGGCGGCATGCCAAAGATTTCAAGATAACGGACTTCCGCCCGGGTCATCTGGGCGATGGTCCATGGCTCGTCAGCTCGCTGCACATGATCCTGCCAGGCCACATGGTCCCAGGTATGTACAGCCGTTTCAAAGCCTGCATCCTGCACGGCCCGCATCACGGCTGCTCCCCTTTGGCCAATGTCCGGGCCGGGCAGCAGTGTTCCGTACAGCAGGGTCCTGATGCCATAGTGTTCCACCACGGAAGTGCGCTGTACTTTGCCCAGAAAACCAGGGCGGAACACGCGCTTGATGGCCCGGCCCGTGTGGTCAGGACCCAGGCTGAACAAAAAGGACGCCTGGGCGCTTTCTGCCAAAAGCAATCTCATCAGGGCAGGAACCCCTTCCAGGGTGCCGCGCAAGGTGTCCACATCCACTTTCAACGCAATGATTTTCATCGATTGTTTACCGGGTCGGACGCCGGCCATGTTAGAATTTAGCCCCCCATTATATCCGGTTGAATTTCATGGCTCGTCAGCTTCGCAACATCGCCATCATTGCCCACGTGGACCACGGCAAAACCACACTGGTGGACAAACTGCTCCAGCAATCCGGCACCTTTGCCGCTCACCAGCAGGTTTCGGAACGGGTCATGGACAGCAATGACCTTGAAAAGGAGCGGGGCATTACCATTCTGGCCAAGAACTGTGCCGTGGAATTTGAAGGTACCCATATCAACATTGTCGACACCCCGGGCCACGCCGATTTTGGTGGCGAAGTGGAGCGGGTACTGTCCATGGTGGATGGTGTGCTGCTACTGGTGGATGCCGTGGAAGGGCCCATGCCGCAAACCCGCTTTGTCACGCGCAAGGCCCTGGCGCAAGGACTCAAGCCCATCGTGGTGGTCAACAAGATCGATCGTCCCGGCGCACGTCCCGACTGGGTGGTCAACCACACTTTCGACCTGTTCGACAAGCTGGGTGCCACGGAAGAACAACTGGACTTTCCCGTGGTGTATGCCTCGGCCCTCCAGGGCTACGCTTCACTGGATCACACAACACCTGGCAAGGACTTGCGCCCCCTGTTCGAGGCTATCGTGAAACATGTGCCGGAGCGTGCGGGAGATCCTGAAGGACCCTTGCAGCTTCAGATCATTTCACTGGATTATTCCAGTTTCGTGGGCCGCATCGGCATTGGCCGCATCCACCGTGGACGTTTGCGTCCGGCTCAGGAAGTGGCCCTCATGCGTGGCGAAGATGGACCGGTGCGCAAAGTAAAGGTCAATCAGGTATTGGGTTTCAAGGGGCTGGAGCGCATCCCCTTTACCAGCGCAGAAGCTGGGGACATCGTTCTCGTGAACGGCATCGAGGATATTGGCATCGG
>JAJZEL010000045.1 GCA_021828575.1 Pseudomonadota bacterium | reverse complement strand
CCTTCTGGCCCCGCAAGGTCATCGTGCGCCTTTCAGACTTCAAGTCCAACGAATATTCCGGATTGATCGGGGGAGATCGTTACGAACCCCATGAGGAAAACCCCATGCTGGGTTTTCGGGGAGCCTCGCGCTACATTTCACCGGATTTCCGGGACTGTTTCGAGCTGGAATGCCGTGCCTTGAAACGGGTGCGTGACGAGATGGGGTTCACCAATGTGGAAATCATGGTGCCTTTCGTGCGAACCCTTCAGGAAGCCGACCAGACCCTGGTCCTGCTGCAGGAACTGGGGTTGCGCCGGGGAGACAATGGACTGCGCATCATCATGATGTGCGAGATCCCCTCCAATGCCCTGCTGGCGGACCAGTTTCTGGAGCGTTTCGACGGGTTTTCCATAGGTTCCAACGATCTCACGCAAATGACCCTGGCCGTGGACCGGGACTCGGGCCTCGTGGCGCACGCCTTCGACGAAAGGGATCCAGCCGTGAAGGCCATGCTCCGGTTGGCCATCAGCGCCTGTCGGCGCGCAGGAAAGTACGTGGGCATCTGCGGCCAGGGACCTTCGGACCATCCGGACCTGGCGCGCTGGTTGATGGATGAGGGTATTGAATCCTTGTCCTTGAACCCTGATTCCATTGTCAAAACCTGGCTGGAACTGGGGCGGTCAGTGTCGTAATTCTGCAACAGAATGGTGTAAAAAAGTATGGCTGGGGAACCTGCGGAGCCGGGAGCGGGTCTTTCCTCTGCTAAAATGCAGTCCAATACCCGTGTGGACTGAAGGTTTGCGGGGAATGTATTGAACAAGGAGATAATATGAAAGCAGCAAAAATTTTTGGCGTGTTGGGCGTACTGGGTCTTGGCACTGCCATGGCCGCGCCGACTCAGGCAGATGACCTGGGCTGGTACATGGGTGCTGGTCTGGGCCATTCCCAGTCGGACTTTGACAACGGGTCCGGCCTGAATGCCGCCATGGGCGGCGGGTCCACCACGTCCAGTAACACGGACCGTGCCTTCAAGGTGTTTGGGGGCTACAAGTTCAACCCCTATTTCGCCCTGGAAGCCGGCTACTTTGATCTGGGCCAGTTTGGTGTGGTGCGTGGCGCCCAGGCAGGCAATTTCAAGTACAACGGCGTCAATGCAGACTTGGTGGGTTTCCTGCCCCTGACCAAGCGTTTCTCCCTGTATGCCCAAGGGGGTTACCAGTTTGGTTATACCAGCGACAATTTCACCTCTGCACCCTCCACGGCCAGCAGCAACTCCGGTGGCTATAACTATGGCGTTGGCCTGCAATTTGAAATCACCCCGTCCGTTCTGTTGCGCGGCGAGTGGGACGACTACCACATGAACGATGGACTGGGTGATCGCACCGATCCCAAGGCCGTGTTCGTGTCTCTGGTGTTCCCGTTTGGCGAGAAGCACGAGGCTCCTGCGCCCGCCCCTGTGGCCGCAGCGCCTGCCCCGGCTCCCGAGCCTGTAGCCGCACCTGCCCCGGCCCCGGCTCCCGTGGCCGCAGCACCAGAGCGCATTACCCTGGATGCCGAAACCCTGTTTGGCCTGAACAAGTCCGAACTGCGTCCTGCAGGCAAGGATGCCCTGAAGGGACTGGCCGCTCACCTCAATTCGGTGGATTACAAGTCCGTCAAGGTGATGGGTTACACGGACCGTCTGGGTTCCGATGCCTATAACAAGAAGTTGTCGCAGCGTCGTGCCGAATCCGTCAAGGCCTATCTGGTGGAGCAGGGCGTTCCTGCCAGCAAGATTTCCGCTGTGGGCATGGGCAAAGCTGATCCCGTCACGAAGGATTCCTGCAAAGGCAAGAAAGCCACCAAAAAGCTGGTGCAATGCCTGCAGCCGGACCGTCGCGTGGTGGTGGAAGTATCGGGTACCCGCCAGCAGTAAGTTAAACCGGGTAGTTGCGGTACACAAAAAAGCGGCCTGAAAGGGCCGCTTTTTTTTGGGTCAGTATGGCGAGTATCTCCCTTTGGGGTACGGTTTTATCAAGGGCTCGTCGCTGATCACAGGATTTGACTGGGACGGGGGAAACTCACGAAAAAGTGAGGACCAGCACGGGGTTTCGATGGCGGAAGCAGAACAGGTATTCTTCAATACACCACTGCTGATGCTGGAAGACAGGGCCCATAGTCAGAAAGAACTTCGAATCCACGCCTTAGGAAAAACGGATGAAGGACGAGTGCTGCACATTACATTCACACTGCGCGGAAACGGGCGGTTGGTCCGTGTGATTTCTGCCAGGGATATGCACCACAAGGAGCGGATGATCTATGAGCAAGCCAGCTAAAACTGTAAAGCCCATCCCCAAGTTCGCCTCGGAGAAGGAGGAAGGCGCCTACTGGGAGTCGCACGACTCCTCCGAACACATGGATTGGACAAAAGCTCAGAAGGTGACATTCCCCAATCTGAAACCAACCACAAAAACGATCTCTCTAAGATTGCCTCAGCATCTGCTGGACGCAATCAAGGCGGCTGCAAATTCACGGGATGTACCCTATCAGTCACTGATCAAGGTTTGGTTGCAAGAGAAGCTGCATAGCCGCTGAAGGCCACTGCAGCCTTTTCAGTCCTGAGAAGCCGAATCCCCCACCGTAAATGGGGGGCAGGTCACCTCTATCTATGACCAAGCAAGTGTCATCTAAATCTCCCTAAGATTATGACCCGAGCAGAAATTTAATGGGGCGTTACAATCAAACCGAAGTTCAGCACCATGATGCTAGTTAGGGACATTTGCAGCATCTGACGGGCCCAGAGTCGCTCATTGGACGCGGATGGGCGCCAGCACAGCAGCATCCAGTAACCATTCAGGGCAAGGGCTACCACTGCCATGATCGGATGTGGGAAGCCAAGGCTCAGGAGAACGCAGGACAACAGGGTGTATAACGGAATCAGTTTTAACATGCGTTGGCGTGCGGCACTGATGCCATTGAGGTGATAGACGCCAGCGGTTCGGTAATCCTCTTCGTGCAATAAGGCTATGGCATCTGAGTGGGGAATTTGCCATAGGCAGAAAGTAGCCAGCAGAAGGCTCCCCTCAAGTCCGGGAACATGGCCAGAGGCGTAATACCCGGCCAGTGGGGGGGCGGCTCCTGCCAAGCTTCCCACCCATACGGCCCATGGCGAGTGGCGCTTAAGTGGTGTGTACAAACCCACGTAAACAAGAAAACCGCAGAGGGTGATATCCAGCGTCCAGAGAACTTTCAG